>CACXEL010000221.1 GCA_902766655.1 uncultured Lachnospiraceae bacterium
CCGACCACTTCGTGTCGGTCTCCTCCATGGCCTATCGCATGAAACGCAACGGAGCCGGTCTGGCTTCCATTTGTATCATCGCCACTATGGTGTTGGTCATGCTGTCCACCACCTCCTGCATGATGGCAGGCATCGAGGACAGCATCCTGAATCATTCTCCCCGGGAAATCAACCTCCATGCCTGGCTGGACGAGACATCTCAGCTGAGCGATGAGAACCTGAACAGGATTCACACTGCGGTTTCGGAATATGCCCTGGAGCAGGGTGTCGAGCTGAAAAATGTTCTCGATTCACGCTACGTGTACCTGGCAGGCACCCTGAACGGCAGCGAAATCCAATGTGACTATTCGACTGCTGCGGGAAACGCATCGCTCGGCGATCTGCGTGAACTCTTCATCATGGCAGCCTCCGACTATGCCGATATGTCCCACAAGACAGTGGAAATGAACCCCGGCGAAGTCATACTCCTGTTGGACCGTTGCAGGTATGATGAAGATACGCTCACCATCGCCTTGGGAGAAGTAAAGACGACCTTCCAGGTAGTTTCAACCGAGAACGGGAGCCTTGTGACAGGCGGCACGATGACGGCCCCAACGATGGCTGTGGTCGTGCCGGACCTTGACTCCGCCATCTCCGGATTTTCCAGGGAGAACGAATTCGGAAAGGAACTCCTCACCCTGGAGTGGCGATACGGCTTTGATACAGGCCTCGACGATGCGGGGAACGCCGACTTCCAGAATGGTCTGTCCGAATATCTTCACAATAAGTTTCCTGAGGAAGGCAGTGAAGGTTGGCGCAATTTGATTGTCTCCAGCCGGGCCAACAATGCCGCAGACTTTCGCGCCTCCTACGGCGGGCTCTTCTTCATCGGTATGATCCTGAGCGTCGTTCTCCTGCTGGCAGCCGTGCTGATCATCTACTATAAGCAGGTATCCGAGGGCTACGAGGACGTCGGACGTTTTGAGATCATGCAGAAGGTTGGCATGACCAAAGCCGATATCCGCCGGAGCATCGCCTCCCAGCTGCTCATGGTTTTCATGCTGCCGCTGGCCTTTGCCGGTCTCCACCTTTCCTTCGCCTTCCCCATGATCCGCAAGATGCTTCTCCTCTTCGGCCTCACAAAAATCGGCCTCTTCATTCGCACCACACTGATCAGTTTTGCCGTATTCGCAGTCTTCTATTGGATCGTATATCGCAGGACTTCCGGCGTATATTACAGCATTGTCAGCGGCAGAGACGATTCCAATTGAAACTGACCTTCGGACCCGCATTGCGCGGGTCCTTTTTGCGCCATGAACATGCCTTGCCGGTTCATTACTCCATAATCCTCTATCCGTGAGTTCGTATATCCTTTCACCCGCCTTCTGTGGTATACTGGTATACAGGAGCAATTCAGATTCGCAGTGCCAATGAGCCCCTAAAGACCGCTACCCCGGTCACCCGCCTTACTGTTACCGCAGGCCAGACAAGCTCTGCAAAGACTGTACCCACTTGGAGGATGCTATGCAGTATACGTTGAACACCGACAATTACCACAATTTTGACGTCTATGAAGTCAACAAGCTGCCCGGCCGAAGCTACTTCATCCCTTACCCGGACCGGCAGGCGGCGGATGCTGTGACGCCGAAGGAGAAACGCTACGGCTCGCAGAAGGTCATCTGCCTGAACGGCGAGTGGGATTTCATTTTCTTCCCTGAACCGGGCAAGCTTGGGACTGCCTTCAACACGGACCGTGCGTCCTTCGACAAGATCGACGTGCCCGCCTGCTGGCAGTTCCGGGGATACGACAGGCCCTTCTATGTGAACATCCGCTATCAGTTCCCCTTCAGGCCACCGGTAATTCCCACGACCGAAAAGGTCGGCCGCGTATTCTCCTGGCTGGGCTGCGACCAGGGCCTCCGCCCCCGCTGGATCACGCCGGAAAATGAATACAATTTCGTCGGCATCTACAGAAAGCCCCTCTTCATCGAGGATGAGACGAAGAATTATGTGATCTCCTTCCTCGGCGTCGCGAGCTGCCTGGACCTTTATCTGAACGGCGAGTTCATCGGCTATTCCGAGGGCGCCCACAACACGGCCGAGTTCGACCTCACCGGCAAGCTCAGGAAGGGGGAAAATGAACTCCTTTGCGTCGTCCACCGCTGGTGCAACGGCACCTACCTGGAGGACCAGGATATGTTCCGGAACAACGGCATTTTCCGCGATGTCCTGCTTCGTGTCTCCGAACCGACCGATTTCTGGGATATCAATGCCGTGACGGAGAAGACCGGAGACCGGTACTCTCTCACTCTCACCGCCACGACGCTCGGAGAGACCGAAGTCACCTTCACCTTTGACGGCCGGTCTGTCACGGTACCGACCGAGAACAAAGCCGCGACATACGTGTTCGAGGACCTGGACGTCACCGAATGGAATGCGGAGTACCCGGCCCTCTACGACCTCTACTTTGAGACCCCGACCAGCTGCGTCAAGGAGCGGATCGGCTTCAAGACCGTACAGATTAAAGACGACATCTTCCTGGTCAACGGCCGAAAAATAAAGTTCAAGGGCGTGAACCACCACGACACGTCTCCGGTAAACGGATACACCCTGACACCGGATGAGATTGAGCGCGACCTGGATCTCTGCAAGGACTTCAATATCGACACAGTCCGTACCTCCCACTATCCGCCCGACCCGCTGCTCATCGAGCTGGCCAATGAGAAGGGCATCTATATCGTGGACGAGAACGACCTGGAGACCCATGGAACCTTCGCCCAGCAGATTCCGCCCACCTACAACACCATTTCCCACGACCCCAAATGGCGCCCCCGCTATATGGACCGTATCACCCGTCTCTACGAGCGCGACAAGATCCATGCCTCGACCTCCATCATCATGTGGTCCCTGGGCAATGAAGCCGGCGGGTATTCCAACACGGACGCCATGTACCAATTCCTGAGATCCCGCTCTGCCCTCCCGGTCCATTACGAGAGCGCGGTCCACTGCAAACGGATCGCCTACGATGTGGGCAGCGAGATGTATCCGTCCGTTCAGATGGTCCACGATGTGGGCGAGCATTCTCGCAAGCAGAAGGAGCTGAACGACAGGCCGTATTTCATGTGCGAGTACGCCCACGCCATGGGCGTCGGCCCCGG
>CACXEL010000222.1 GCA_902766655.1 uncultured Lachnospiraceae bacterium
ATCGCATTTCTCCCTGACAAGACGGCTGACGCCCTCACCCTCGGAGCCGATGACAAGGCCGATGGGGCCCTTGAGGTCCAGGTCATACATGCGCTTGCCGTCCATGTCGGCACAGACGAACCAGAGGCCCTTCTCCTTCAGGCGCTCGATCTCGGTCCCAAGGTTGGTACAGCGGGCCACCGGCACATAGTTGACGGCGCCGGCGGACGCCCTGGCCGCCACAGCGGTGAGGCCCGAGGCCCGGTTCTTGGGAATGATGACACCGTGCGCGCCGGCCAGGCAGGCCGTGCGGATAATGGCGCCCAGGTTGTGGGGGTCTTCGATCCCGTCAAGCAGGATGACGAAAGGTGCCTCCCCCTTGTCCTCCGCCTTCTTCAGAATATCGTCTACCTCCGCGTACCGGAAGGCTGCCACCTGGGCGATGACACCCTGGTGATGGCCGGTCTGGGACATAGCGTCCAGCCTTTCCTTGGTCACAAAGCGGATGATGGTGTCTGTCTTCTTGGCTTCACGGAGAATAGTCTGGATCCCGCTGTCATGGAAGCTTTCCTGGACGAAAAGCTTATCCACGCACCGGCCGGCCCGATAGGCCTCCAGGATCGGGTTCTTCCCTTCGAGGCGGTCGGTCTGGCCGCTCTCCTCCCGGATTTCATCCGGTATGACGGCGCGGTCAGCGCGTATGCGGGCATTCTCCTCTCTGCTTTCAGCGCTCTCGGTCTTCCCGGACCTGTCGGCAGCGCCGCGTCGGCCCATACCAAAGTCCTTTAAGCTCTTTCCACCCGCAAAAGGCTTCTTCCCGGCCTTGTCTCCGCCGAAGCGGCCGCCGGCTCCTTCAAACCTGCCGCCCTTGTCTCCGCCTGCGCGGAAGGGGCGGCTGTCAGACTTTTTCCTGTCTTCATTTCCTGAATTGTTTTTCATTTTCCAGCACTCCCAGTCGGATGATCTCAAGCATCCGCTCCTCCTGACCGGTCAGATAGAGATAGCCGATCAGGGCTTCAAAGCCGGTCGCCCGGCGGTAATCGCCCATGGTCGCATTCTTGGCCATGGTATTGGACTTGGCGTTCCGTCCGCGCCTGTAGATATTTTCCTCGGTCTCTGTGAGGATCGGCTCGATGACATCCATGGCCAGGGACTGGGCATGGGCCCGGACCAGGCGGCTGGACCTCCGGTTCAGGTCATTCGGGCGGCCGTTGCCCCTGGAGACGATCATGGTGCGGATGGCCAGCTCGTAGGCCGCATCCCCCAGAAAAGCAAGAACAAGAGGCGAGTAGGCCATGGCCTCCGCCTCTGTCTTGTCAGGTACAAATGTCAGATTCTCTTCCACTTCACACCCTCACGTGTGTCCATGAGCTCAATGCCCTTTTCCTTGAGTTCATTTCTGATCTCATCGGCGCGGGCGAAGTTCCTGGCCTTTCTCGCGGCCTGACGCTCGGCAATCAGGGCTTCGATGTCAGCATCGAGGAGCTCCTCCTTAACGAAAACGATGAGACCCAGGATGTCGGTCAGTTCCCGAAGGATGTCGGTGACCGTATCCACCAGCTCTTTGGAACTGGTCTCATTTACCTCGGTGTTGGCGAAGCGGACCAGGTCGAAGACCACGGACAGGGCATCGGCCGTGTTGTTGTCGTCGTCCATCTTCTCATCGAACCGGTCCACAAAGGCCTTCGCGGCCTCGATTTTGGCGGATTCATCCTCCTTGGCCTCGCCGGCTGCCGCTGCCAGATCCGTAAGGCGGGAAGCTGCGCGGCGGATCCTCTCCAGGGAGCTCCTGGCGGATTCCATGAGCTCGGCAGAGAAATTGAGCGGGCTCCTGTAGTGGGCGGACAGCATGAAGAGGCGGAGGACCTGGAGGTCATACTTCGCCGCAATATCGCGCACCGTGAAGAAGTTGCCCAGGGACTTGGACATCTTGGTGCCGTCGATGTTCAGGAAGGCATTGTGCATCCAGTAGCGGGCAAAACGCTTGTCGGAGGTGCACTCGGACTGGGCGATCTCATTTTCGTGGTGGGGGAAGATCAGGTCCTCGCCGCCGGCATGGATGTCGATCTCCTCACCCAGATAGCGCTTGCTCATGACGGAGCACTCGATGTGCCAGCCGGGACGGCCCTCGCTCCAGGGAGATCCCCAGGCGGGCTCCCCTTCCTTGCGGGGCTTCCAGAGAACGAAATCGAGCGGGTCGGCCTTCTCCTCCTCGCCGGAGACCTTGAGGTTCCGGAAGCCGCTGCGGAGCTCGTCCAGGTTCTTGCCGGAGAGCTTGCCGTACTGGGCAAAGCTCCGGGTGGCGAAGTAGACGGTTCCGTTCTTCACGTAAGCATGTCCCTTGTCGATCAGAGTGCCGATCATATTGATCATACCGTCGATCTCCTGGGTCGCCCTGGGATGGACCGTGGCGGGACGCACATTCATGCCCTCCATGTCCTTCTTGCACTCGGCGATGTAGCGCTCGGCAATCTCGTCGCTGGTCACGCCTTCCTCCACGGAGGCCTTGATGATCTTGTCGTCCACGTCGGTGAAATTGGAGACGTAATTGACCTCGTAACCCTTGTGCTCAAGGTACCTGCGGAAGGTGTCAAATACGATCATGGGACGGGCATTGCCGATATGGATCAGATTGTAGACGGTAGGCCCGCAGACGTACATCCGGACCTTGCCCGGCTCGATGGGCACGAACTCTTCTTTTCTTCTGGTCATTGTGTTGAATATTTTCATAGTATTTCTCCTCGCATCATATGTAATCCGCGAAAACGCAGTCGCCCACTTCATCGTAGTCCCGTTCACCGGGCTTAAGCTCATACGGCTGCCGGCCGCTTCCCTGCACACTGTCAGTATCCGCCGAAGCCCGTCCAAAGAGCTTCGATGCCGGAAGGGGTGCCTGTCTGGCCTGGTCCCAGTCAGCCGGTCCCTGGCGATTATCCGATGCCAGCTTGCCCGTCTGCAGCCTGAGCTCTCTCACATCCCCCTCCAGGGTCAGGAGCCTGTTGATGAGCTCGTTGTTGGCCCTCCTCAGGATCTTCATGTCCTCAAGGACCGGGTCGGGCAGGTCGGTCTGGTTGATGGTCTCCCTGGGCACCACCTGGTTGTGCATCCTTACGACGCGTCCTGGGACACCCACGACCGTACAGTTCGGCGGGACATTCTTGAGTACCACGGAGCCCGCCCCGATCTTGGAGTTGGCGCCGATGGTGATGGAGCCCAGGACCTTGGCGCCGGCCGAGACCATGACGCCGTCTTCCAGCGTCGGGTGGCGCTTGCCCTGCTCCTTGCCGGTACCGCCCAACGTAACGCCCTGGTAAAGGGTCACATTGTCGCCGATGATGGTGGTCTCACCGATGACGACGCCCGTCCCATGGTCGATGAAAAAGCCCTTGCCGATCACCGCGCCGGGATGGATCTCGATCCCCGTCTGCCGGACCGCCATCTGGGAAATGAACCTGGCCCTCCAATGGTGCCCCGCCACCCAGTGCCGGTGTGCCTTCCTGTAGAGGCGCATACATCGGTAACACGGATAGAGAAGGACGTCCCAGTAGGTGCGGATCGCGGGATCCCGCTCCTTATATACCTCATAGGTCTCTTTCAGATCCGTAAACCAGCCCATGGTCAGCAGCTCCTTTGTATCCTGTTTCACTGATTGCCCTGCCGGCCCGAAGGCCGGTACACTAATTCAGTCTAACAGATGTTCCCTTTTTTTACAAGCATTTCGCACGGGTATGTGAGGCGGGCGGCATATGCGGGCGTAAAAATGAAAGCCTTCCCCGTATCTCCCCCATCCGTCATGAAACAGCGTCATAAGCCGGAATCACAGCCTGATAAAGCCGCTCTTCCTCGTCTCCTCGATCAGCGCAACGGCCTGGGCAGCAATCCCTTCGCCGGTGCCGGTAAAACCAAGTCCTTCCTCCGTGGTGGCCTTGACGTTGATCCTGTCAGGCAGGACCCCCAGGTCCGCGGCGATATTGTTCCTCATCTGCCCGATGTGGGGTCTCATTTTCGGCCTCTGGGCTATGATGGTCGCGTCCACGTTGCCGACCCGGTAGCCCTTCTCGCCCAGGAGCCGGCCGACTTCCCGCAGGAGGGCCCTGGAATCCGCCCCCTCATAGGCAGGATCTGAATCCGGGAAATGAAGCCCTATATCCCCCAGCGCCGCCGCCCCCAGCAGGGCGTCCATGATAGCGTGCAGGAGCACGTCCGCGTCCGAGTGGCCCAGAAGCCCCTTCTCGTACGGAATATCCACTCCTCCTATGATAAGCTTACGGCCTTCCGTGAGCCTGTGTACGTCGTAACCGCTGCCGATCCTCATGACTCCTCTCCTTCCCTGGCTGTCCCGCGAAGGTCCTCCTCCGCCACGTCAAAATTGGTCTTCAGACTGACCAGGACCGAGTAGACCGTGCCCGGATCGTCCGTCAGATAAGCGTAGACCGAACCGGCGGTCTCATTGGCATTTCCCACCGCGGCCGTCACGCTGTTTCCATCCCTGTCTGTGACCGTGAAGGTAATATCCGGCTCATCCAGCCCATACTGGCCCAGGTCCGTCACCCCCTCCATAGTCTGATAAATGCCGACCCCCGTCACCCCTGCTGCCAGGCTGTTCAAAGCCGCCTGGTTGACCGCAAAGGTATCGTCTCCGGTTCTTCTCCACTGCCCGTCAGCGCGCTCGAAGGTGAACCCGCTCCCGTCCTGCTTCATCCAGGAGAGACCGGCTATGCGGTCGGCCGTGAGCGGAATCAGGGTATCCCGCCCAGCCGCATCCTCCGCGGCCGCAGCCCTTTTCACTGCCGCATAGACGCATCCCAGGAGGACGACGATCAAACATCCGGTCAGGAGCCGGATGGCGCTGCCGTGTTTTTTCATCTCAGCCGCCTCCTCACAAAAATGAAAACACCCGCCCCGAGCACCAAAAGCGGCAGCCCAGCCATAAGCAGGTTCCCGATCAACAGGACCTCTGCGCTGGAGAGAGAG
>CACXEL010000223.1 GCA_902766655.1 uncultured Lachnospiraceae bacterium
ATGAAGGCCATGCGGAACGTGAAGATCCGCGGCCTTAACGTCCATATGGAGAAGGCCTCCGGTCAGAAATAAAGACCATACACAGCAAAAAACGAACGTCTGCAGGGCAGGTGCGCGGTAATTCTGTATTGCGCCCCCTCTGCAGACGTTTTTGTATAGGTCTGCAGGGCAGGTGCAGAGAAACTCTGTATTCCGCTCCTCCGCTGACGTTTTTGAATACGGCCGCAGGGCAGATCCGCAGCAATTCGTCGATCTGCTCCCCCGTCAGATGATTATGCTTTCCATGGCGCCCCGGCAAAGCCGACTATCTTCGGATTCCGGTCAATTTAATGTGTTATTCCCCGTCAAATGTGGTATGATAATACACTGACGTATCAAACTCGGAGGAGCGCCGCGCTTTCTCCCGTCTCTGCAGGCCCTGCATGCCGGAAACGGATGCCGAAAGCCTGCTCTGTGAACAGCAGGGACCGGTCTTCATTTCCGTCCCGGAACAAAGAGGTAAATGCTCATGCGTGAATTCAAGAAATCATCCAAGCTTGACAATGTTCTGTACGACGTCCGCGGCCCGGTCGTCGAGGAAGCCGACCGCATGGTCGCCCAGGGCATCGACGTTTTAAAGCTCAATATCGGCAACCCCGCCCCCTTCGGCTTCAACGCCCCCCAGGAGGTCATCGAGGACATGGCCGCCAACCTGCGCGAGAGCCAGGGCTATTCCAATTCCAAGGGCATCTGGGCAGCCAGAAAGGCCATCATGCAGTACGCCCAGAACCGGGATATCCCTAACGTCACCATGGAAGACATCTACACCGGCAACGGCGCTTCCGAGCTCATCAACCTCTGCATGTCCGCCCTGCTGGACAACGGCGACGAGATCCTGATCCCGGCTCCGGACTATCCCCTCTGGACCGCCACGGCCACCCTGGCCGGCGGCAAGGCCGTCCACTATCTCTGCGACGAACAGAGCGACTGGAACCCGGACCTCGACGATATCAGGAACAAGATCACCGACAGGACCAAGGCCATCGTCGTGATCAACCCCAACAACCCGACCGGCGCCGTCTACGACATCGATATCCTGAAGGGCATCGTCGAGATCGCCCGCGAGCACCAGCTCATCATCTTCTCCGACGAGATCTACGACCGCCTGCTCATGGACGGCTACCAGCACACCTCCATCGCCTCCCTGGCGCCGGACCTCTTCTGCGTGACCTTCTCCGGCCTCTCCAAATCCCACATGATCGCCGGCTTCCGCATCGGCTGGATGATCCTCTCGGGAAATAAGGACATGGCCCGCGACTACATGGAAGGCATCAAGATGCTCTCCAGCATGCGCCTGTGCTCCAACGTGCCGGCCCAGTCCATCGTCCAGACCGCCCTGGGCGGCAACCAGTCTGTCAAGACCTACGTCAACGCCACCGGACGCGTCACCCGCCAGCGCGACCTCATCTACGAGCGCATCAACGCCATCCCCGGCCTCTCCGTGGTCAAGCC
This sequence comes from uncultured Lachnospiraceae bacterium, assembly GCA_902766655.1. Lineage (GTDB taxonomy): Bacteria > Bacillota > Clostridia > Lachnospirales > Lachnospiraceae > Chordicoccus. The sequence continues at coordinate 1,492 of CACXEL010000223.1, forward strand.
CAAGGCGGCCTTCTACTGCTTCCCCAAGCTGGACACGGCCCGCTTCAACATCCACGACGACATGCAGTTCGCCTACGACCTCTTAAAGCAGGAGCAGGTCCTGATCGTCCAGGGCACCGGCTTCAACTGGCCGGAGCCCGACCACTTCCGGATCGTCTATCTGCCCAGGTCCGGCGTCCTCAACGAGGCCATGGACAAGCTGGAGCATTTCCTCGCCCACTATCACCAGCGCTGAGCCGGAGGCCCGGATGAAAATGAGAACCCACCGCCCCCTGGCGGCACTTCTTCTGGGAGCCCTTCTCCTGACCTCCTGCGCCCCGGCGGCGGAGGAGAGGGGAGACCTGGACACGGCGGGCATCAAGGAGCTCTCCTTCGAGGAGCTGCAGCCGCCCGCCATGTCGGAGCTCAAAATCGGCGTCCTCTACAGCGGAAATGAAGACCTCCCCGGTGATACCGCCGCACTTTTCCGCGGAACGCGCGAAAGCGCCGAAGCCCTCGGCCTGACCGATGACCAGGTCATGGAGAAGACCGGCATCACCGCTGAGACGAGCGAGGCAGCGGCCGCTGAGCTATCATCCGCCGGCTGCCGGCTGATCTTCTCCACCGACGCGTCCTTTGAGGATGGTATCCTCAGGGCGGCAGCGGAAAGCCCGGACACGGACTTCTGCCAGCTGGGCGGAGAGAAAGCCGCCCTGGACATGCTGGACAACACCCACAACTACAATGTCCGTCTTCCGGAGAGCTACTTCGGAGCGGGTACGCTGGCAGCGGTCAAGACGCAGAGCTG
>CACXEL010000224.1 GCA_902766655.1 uncultured Lachnospiraceae bacterium
GCTCATCCCGGCTCAGATAAAGCCTGTCAAAGTACTCTCCAAGGCCCTTTCGGGGCTCGTCATCCACATCCGCTCCGGCCAGCCTTCCGCCCGTCTCGTTCAGGTGGGTGATGGCCAGCGACACCTTCCTGTCTGTCAAGATCCCGGCGGCTTTGTCCAGGTCCGCGCGGATCCTCCTGACAAGCCGGTCTCTGTCGAGCAGTCCGTACCGCAGCGTGCCCTGAAAGGGATTCGGCACGTTGGTCCTGTCTGCCATGTCCGCCTTGATCCGGTCCTTGGGGCACTCGTTTTCCATGGGTCCGGCGCCGTGACGGGTCAGGTATGTCCGGGTCACATAGCAGACCTCGGTCTCAGCGGTATGTCCTGCCAGGATCCTCGCCGGTTCAGTCAACCCGGTATAGCTGGGCGTCGTGTGGGCCAGGACCTCCTTCCGGGCCATGTCGAGGAGGAGCCCCTGACCGTTCTCAAAAACTACGGTGTCATACCTGTCCAGGATTTCATTTCCTGCCTGCTCGGTGTGTTCCCGGAAGAAGCGCCAGTCATCAAGGTAGTGTTCGATGAGGCCGTCGCCCGCAAGGACTTCCTGCCAGGCGTCCGGTACCCCGGGCATGCCGAGCTCTTGCGCCCTGGCAGGCACATATTCATCCCGCAGGAAAATGAGCACATCCCTCACCGCCGCCTCGTCACACTCCCCGAAAGCCTTCGCAGCCACTCCGTTCCGATATCTAAGTACCGTCTCCCAGATTCCGAAGCCGCAGCTGCCGTGGCGCGCACGCCCCCGGTACTCCTCCGCCATCTGGTTCAGGATCATGTCGTAGGGGGTGGTCCAGCGGCAGCTGCCGTTCACATAGACCTTGAAGTCTCCCCGGAGGCCGGCCAGTTCTTCGTACTCATCCCTGAAAATCATGGGATTGATGATGAAGGCATCACAGAAATATGTGTCTGCGCCGGCCAGAGTGCCGGAGCCCAGGTGATGGAAGATATGCCGGATTCCCTCGGGCGTGACCACGGTGTGGCCGCGCTGGGGACCGCCGTTGGAACAGACATTCAGGCATCTGCGTCCTTCCCTCATGGCCTCCCGACAGAAGTAATCTGTCATGAGCCCCTTCCCTTCGTCGCCGTAATTGGCTCCGATTACGATTTTTGCGGATTTCATCTGACCACCTCCTTCTGTCCGGCGCAGGTCACCTTCACCAGGAAATGCCCCTCAGGATACCGCCCAGGATACCGCCGCGGGCGGCAGTGTGTGTAGTTTCAGTCTTTTCTTCGGCCGGGGCGGCCTGTACGGCCGCAGCAGCCGGCGCCTCTGTCTTCCAGCCCACCAGCGGTGCCTTCAGGTCCGCCGCCTGGGCCTTCATGATGATCTCCACGATCACGTCCGCAATGTTGGACATGCTTACATTCCTGTAATGCTTCTTGTCCAGGTACCTGCGGAAGGACGGCTCGATCCGCTCGTCGATCCTGGCCCTGTGCTCCACGTTCAGGTGATAGATGTCGTAAAGCGGCAGACATTCCTCGTAAAGAGCGCCGGTCTCCACGTCCGCCTGGAGAATATCGCCGGTGACCTCCCCAAGGCCTGTCCGCATACCCTTGAGCGGCAGATAGGGATTGAGGGGCTCATCGCCCATAGTGATCAGGATGCCCCGCTTTCCCCTCTTCCAGCAGTCCAGTTTGGTGTGCCGGGCACCCATATACCAGGCGGCAGTGTAGGACTCGTAGCTGTTCCCGCCTCCGCCGAACTCAAAGTAGATCTTCTCCAGCTGGTCCGCGATCCGGATGTCCGCCTCGAACTGGGATATCTGGATCGGTGCGCAGTCGCAGGCCAGGTCTCCGATGCCCATGACCATGAATTCGACGTCCGGCAGCCTGTCGTATAGCTTTGTCATGATGACGTTGAGCTCCTTGGCGACCTCAACAGCCGCCTGTCCCATGCTGCCTGTCACATCCAGAGCCAGGATGACCGGAATCGTAGCAGGGTGGTCGGCGGAGTCGCAGCACTCCCGCATGACGTTCCTGGGGTCCAGGGCCGGATCCACCTTCTTCGCCCTGAACATATCCTGGTTGCTGTAATTACCCTTGACCCGGCCGCTGCTGTCCACGTCCCTGCCGCGGGATCTGTTATAGCTCTCGAAGCTTGCTCTGTTCCAGTTTCCGTAACCCATATTTTCCTCCTTTCAGCCCTTTCAGGCGTCCTTCAGGTCTGTGTCCTCATTTTCATCGTCGTCAAATGAGAACAGGTCGTCGAACATTCCTTCTCCCTTACCGCCCAGCAGCATCATGGCCAGCATAGCCTGCCCCATGGGGTTGTTGTCAGGGGCCTTGCTGCCCGTCCCGTTCCCCCTGAGCATCTCGCTCAGCATCATGTACTTCATGACCTTGCCGAAGCCTTTCTTTCCGCCGCTTCCGTTCCGGCCGAACATGGAGACGATCCTTCCGAAGAAGTATGTGTCTCCCATGAGCATGTGCCGCTCGGGCAGGATCTGCTCCACCGTGGCGTCCTCATAGTTGATGGCTGTTATGATATCCCCGGCCACCTGGAGCACGCACTTGGGGCGCCCGCCCGCCAGAATGATGTCCCCGGGCTTCACCTTGTTGGTCGGGACCAGGAAGAAGAACTCCTCGCCGACGTTGAAGACGAAGGAGTCGCAGTTGGTGAGCCGGCCGGTCTTCAGAGAGTAGGTCTTGTAGCCTCCCGAAGTCTTGATGGCGATGCTGCCGTCCATGGAGAGCCGGCACATACCCGGCGCGATTTTTCCGAACATTCCCTGAAAAAGTTCCATTGTCTGATCCTCCTCTCTCAACTTAGTAGTTGTTTGCTACTTTCTGACTATAAGATAGTATACTTTTGCTACTTTGTCAATACCTTATTTCACCTTTTCAGGTCCTGCCCGCAAAACCTTCCGTGGGGTTTGGGGCAGCTTCAGCCGTAATGCTTTCAGCCTTACTCATTGAGCGTACTCGCGGAGCACCCATCACACTGTGAGAGATTTCTCCCACTGTGATCCTGCTATTCCCCACTCGCTTAAAGGCGGGCAGCTTCTCCCACTGAAATAAAAAAAGCAGCTCACATTCCGTGAACCGCTTTCCCTGTACTGTATCATATGAGGCAATCAGAAATTGTATGCGTAATTGTATTTCTTTATTTTCCCGGTCTCCAGATTGTAGCGATATTTAACGCCGTTCCTGATTCCATAAAGGTACTTTCCTTTTCCGTATTCCGCAAAAAAGTTTTTCACCAGGACTTTCTTTTTCCCTGTCTTGAGATTGTACCGGTAAACATAGTCGGCACTGCGGCCATCCTTGGCTCCATTGCCGTAGACGAATCCGTTCCCGCCATATACGATATGGAGGGCATTCCTGATAATGCCTATCTTTTTCGTCTTGCCGGTCCTGAGCTCGTACCTGTACAGGGTCACCTTTCCCGAGAATTTTCCTTCCAGCGTCGTATAGAAAAGGTAACGGCCATTGGTGATTCCATTGACCGTATACACCGGTCTCTCGATCGCCTTTACCTTGGAGGATCCGACCTTCTGAACCTTAAAAACATTATTGGAAGATCTCCAGACATAGTATGATCCGTATCTGGTCTTCACACTGTTCACAGTGTTGTAGGATGCTGCCGCTTCAGCCGGTACAGCCAGCATCAAAATGAAAGCCATGAACAAAATTCCAAAAAGCCATCTCTTTTTTGTCCTCATTTCTGTCCTCCTTACAATCATTCTCTCATCAGATTCGTTCTTCGGACTCACACCTGATCACAATCAGAATAATGAGCCTCCTGTTATCACAATACTATGCGAGCTCGGGCTTTTCAAGTCAGCTCTGGAGAATCATTCACTGAGGCGGGGCAAATTCCATATTTGCTCCCCCTTGAACATGAAAGCCGGATGAAACAAACCTTGCGAAGGCAGCCGGTTTTTGAGAAAAAAGGCGTGTCCCTGCCTATCAAAAAAGACCGAGGACCCCGCAGAAAAGGGCCCCCGGTCAAACACGGGAAAGCTATATGGAATTAAAAACTGCTGTCTCAGCCCTTATAATCCACCGGCAGCTCCGTCCATCTCTTTCTGAAGACGTAAGCGGCGTCCTTGGGCTGGCGGTCGCGGCTGAAAATGCCCTTCTTGTTGCCGTTCATGCGGATGATGCCCTCGCCCGTCTGGAAGTCGGCGAAGTTCCAGACCTGCTCGCCCTTGACAAAGTCAAAGCTGTCGAAGACGCGGAAGTTCATCTCGAGGTACTCGTCCTGGTACTCCTGGGACCACATGACGGACGGCAGCTTGTGGAGCTGGGCGCTGGTGTCGGCGCCGAACTCGGTGAAGATGACCGGGCGGCCGTTCCTGACCTTGTCCCAGCCTTCCATCTCCCTGCGGAAGGCCATCTCAGCCGTGGGCAGCATGAAGCCGTTCAGGAAATACCAGCCAAAGTAGCGGTTGAGGGAAATGAAGTCACACAGCTGCTGGCACTTGCAGATATCCGGCGTGGAGTTGCCGATGATCGCGAAGGTCCTGGGCCTCTTCTGCGGATCCAGCTCGCGGGCATAGTCGAAGACCTGCTCGAAATATCTTGTGGCTGCATCGTATGTAGTCTCCGGCTCGTTGAGGAGGGACCAGGCGATGACGGACGGATGGTTCTTGTCGCGGCTGATCATCTCGCGGACGCACTCCTTGTGGTGGACGAGGAGCTCGGGCGTGGTCTCCTTCTCGAACCACTTGGGCTTGTCCTGGCTGCCGCCGGCAGCGTCGACCGCATTCATGAGGGACTCGAACATGCCTACCGCCGGGACCTCGTCGATGATGAGGAAGCCCTCCTCATCGGCCATGTAATACACCTCCTCCGCGTAGGGATAATGGCTGGTGCGGAAGGAGTTGGCGCCGATCCACTTCATGAGCTCGAAGTCGCGCTTCAATGTCGGCAGGTCCAGTCCGCGGCCGCGGATGTCGGCGTCCTCGTGGCGGCCGAAGCCCTTGAGGTAGACCGGATGGCCGTTCAGGTGGAAGCTTCCGTCCACGATTTCGAAGGTCCGGATGCCGATCCTGTCGCAGTACTCGTCGAAGACAGCCTCGCCGTCCATGATCCGGATCACGATCGTGTAGAGGTATGCATTTCTGACCTCCCAGAGGACCGGCTTCTCGACGGTCAGCGTGCCTTCCTTGCCGCAGGCCTGGGCGACAGTCTTGCCATCCGCATCAATCAGGGAAATGCAGACATCGTGCTCTCCATTGGTAGAGACAGTGTAATCCACGAAAGCCTTGCCGTCCTCACCCAGACGGTAGACGGTGGTGTAGTCCGTGATGCTCTCCTTGGGAAGGGCCATGAGCTTGACCGGGCGCTGGATGCCGGAATAGTTAAAGAAGTCAAAGTAGGGCTGGGCCATCTTCCTGCCGTCGCCGAGGGTGGCGGTGGCGCCGCAGGGAATCATGGTCTGGCTGAGCTCATTGTTCATGAGGAGGGAGAGGCGGTTCGTGGTGTTCATTTTCACGACGTCCGTGACAACAGCGTTGAAGGGAAGGAAGCCGCCGACGTGGGAGGTGACTTCCGTGCCGTTCACGAAGACGCGGGCCCTGTGGGTGGCGGAGCCGAAACGGATCAGGATCTCGCGGCCTGCCCACTCGCCGGGAACGAAGAAGTCCGTCTCATACCAGAAGTCGCCGCAGTACTCCCTGCTCTCCTTATCGGTAAAGAGGTCTGCGAAGCTGGAGGGCACCGGAACGCTGAGGGCTTCCGGGAGGCCGGCTGCCCAGCCCTTCTCAAGGCCCTCTGAGGAGGGATCGAATTTGAAACGCCAGAAGCCGTCCAGGGAGACGACGCGGCGGGTAGCTGTGACGCGCGGGTAAAGCAGGGATTTCTTCATTGTATTCATTCCTCCGTTTCTGACTGGGATGGCGGACACAGGCAGGGGCCCGGCACCTGTCCGGCAATCCCATGTTGTCATGATGAATTATCGTACACATATTATGGAGCATAGAGGCCTGCACTTCCAGAATAAAATATGCTGTTTTAGAAAAATATCCTGTTGTTTCACCTGTCATTGTCTTACATACACGGAAATGACCGGCAGATTCTCCGGCCCGCCCGGTGGATACAGCAGTTTTCTATCCGTTCAGCCAAGACCGGACCGCCTCTGACCTCCTGCATCGATGGGTCTGCGGCATTCGTCGGTGTCCAGATTTGAGACCGAACACTTATATCATCAGCCATGGCCGGACCGCCTCCAATCTCCTGTATCGAAGAGTCCGCAGCATTCATCGGTCCCCAGATCCGAGACCAATCTCCAATATCATAGGAAGAGGCACCTGCCGTGAACACCTCCTTTGCAGCCCGCAGCAGGTACACATAAGCTACACATGTCTTACAGCCTCTACGGACAAGGCTCACAAATACAGTTCTATCTTCCTCTTCTGCAATATTTTTTTCTATTTTGTCGCAGTTGCCTTTGCTATTATATGCTTGTCAAACGAACAACACGGCAAAGGGAAAGAGCCGTGAGAAGACATCAAGGAGGAGATAGAAATGTCACAGTCTACTACCAGAAGCCTTCCGGACAAGTATTATGGGGAAGGCGGCATCCACCGCGTACCGCTCTGGCGCGTCGCGGGCTTCGCTCTCAACAACACAGCCACCAACATGTACCTGATGCTCATGAACTTCGTCGCCTACTACCTGACCGGCTTTGTCGGCGTCGCTGTCGTAACGGCTTCCAGCTTTGCCATGTTCATGCGTATCTGGGACGGCGTCACGGATCCCATCATCGGTTTCATGGTCGATAAGACCAACGGCCGGTTCGGCAAGAACCGCCCCTTCATGATCACAGGACAGGCCATCCTGTGCATCGCTTCCTTCATTCTGTTCCACTTCACGACCAAGGTTCCCGAAGCCCTTCGCTTCCCCTTCTTCATCGTCGTCGCGGCCATCTACTATATCGGCTACACCTTCCAGTGCGTCGTCACCAAGTCTGCGCAGACCTGCCTTACCAACGACCCGAAGCAGCGCCCGCTCTTCACCATGTTCGACGGCGCCTACAACACCATCCTCTTCTCCGTCGTGGCCATGATCTTCACCAAGATCGCCACCTCCAACGGCGGCTTCTATGAGCAGGCAAGCTGGGACCAGATGTGGCTGATCACAGCCGGTGTCTCCGCCCTCTTCACCGCCATTGCCGTCATTTCCATCGCCCCCAAGGACAGGACTGAGTTCTACGGCACCGGCAAGCCGGTCAAGGTCGGCTTCAAGGATTACTGGGATACCATCAAGAACAACCGCGCCATCCAGATGCTGATCGTCTCCGCATCCTCCGATAAACTGGCTTCCGCCATGCGTACCTCCACCATCTACA
>CACXEL010000225.1 GCA_902766655.1 uncultured Lachnospiraceae bacterium
ATCGGCGGGACTAAAGTAATGCTTATGAAGCCCCTTACTTATATGAATCTTAGCGGCGACGCCGTCGCCCCGGCCCTCGACTACTACGGCATCGACCCCGAGGAGGGCCTCATCGTCATAAGCGACGACATAGCCCTTCAGCCGGGGAGGCTCCGCATCAGGAAGAAGGGGAGCTCGGGGGGCCAGAAGGGCCTCGCCGATATTATAAGAAGAGTCGGCACCGACAACTTCACCAGGGTGAGAGTCGGGATCGGTGACAAGCCCGAGGGATGGGAGCTGGCCGACTGGGTCCTTTCGACATTTGACAAAAGCGACCGCGAGGCCGTGGACATTGCGATAGACAAGGCCGCCGACGCCTGCGAACTCATTGTGAGAGAGGGCGCGGACGCCGCCATGAACAGATATAACGCGAATGAGTAACGAACTTTTTGCCGCCCCTTTGAGGGAGCTCTATGAATACGGTGAGATCAGGGGCCTTCTGGGCTCCCGTGACGGCATCATTTCTTTGACGGGCTGTCTCGAAGGGCAGAAGGCCCACGTGATAAGCGGGCTGTCGCAGGGAGCGAAGGTCACCGTCATAGTCACGGAAAATGAACTCAGCGCGGGAAAGCTCATCGAGAACATGAAGTTCTACGAGCCTGACATCATGTTCTATCCGGCCCGCGACCTCCTCTTCTTCGAGGCCGACGTGGCTTCAAATCTCATCGACCAGCAGAGGATGAGCGTCATGAGGGCGATAAGCGAGGGCGGACGCGTGTGCGTGGCCATCCCGGCCCAGGCCCTCATGGAGTATGTGACAAAACGCGCCTCCCTCAAAGGGGAGACGCTTGAATTCGCCATCGGTGAGGAGCACGACTTCGAGGACATAAGGCACGGCCTCACCGCCATGGGCTATGAGAGGTGCGCCGAGGTCATGATGCCCGGGCAGTTCTCCATAAGGGGAGACATCGTGGACGTGTGGCCCCTGGCCTCGGATGATCCGGTCAGGATCGAGTTCTTCGGGGACGAGGTCGACGCCATGAGATACTTCGATCCCTACAGCCAGCGCTCCGTGGGGGAGACGGACAGCGTCCGCATTTATCCCGCCAAGGACACGGGAGGCGAGACCGAGCCGCTGATCGACTGGCTGGACGACGGGGAGACCATTTTCTTCATAGATGAACCGGGCAGGGTCTCGGAGGCCGCCGAGGCGGCATTCAAGGAATTCACCGTGAGCTTCCAAAGAAGGGCGGAGCTCGGGACCGGTGATCTTGAGGAAATGGGGGAGATCCTCTCGGCCGATGCCCTGAAGGCAAAGCTGTCACAGACGGGTGCCGTCGCTCTCTCGATGATGGAGATCCGCAAGGAGGGGTGGAAGATCGCAGCCGTCTACGGGATGACGGTCACCTCCTCGGGCAATTTCAACAACAGCATGGAAATGCTCTCGGCGGAGCTTAAGCGCCTCGTGAGGAAGGGCTACAGGACTGTCGTCCTCTCCGACTCCCACAGGAGGGCCGGAAGGCTCGCGGAGGGGCTGACCGAGCACGGGGTGAGCGCATTTTACACCGAGGATAAGGAAAGCGCTCTGAAGGACGGGCAGGTGGCGGTGATGTACGGCCACGTGTCCGCGGGCTTTGAGTATCCGATGATCAGGTTCGCGGTCATCTCCGAGAGCGATATCTTCGGAGAGCAGCGCACCAAAAAGAAGAAGAGGAAGAAGTCCGGCGACGGGAACAGGATAACGAGCTTCATGGAGCTCTCCGTCGGGGACTATGTCATACATGAGAGCCACGGCCTCGGCATTTACCGCGGGATAGAGCAGGTGGAGTTCGAGGGTGCGCTGAGGGATTATATCAAGCTCGAGTACAACGGGAGCAACCTCTATATCCTCGCGACCCAGCTGGAGCTCCTTCAGAAATACTCCGGCGGCGGGGAGGACGGACCTAAGCCGCGACTCAGCAAGATCGGCGGCCAGGAGTGGAACCGGACCCGTGCCCGGGTGAAAGCGGCCGTCAAGGATATAGCGAAGGAGCTGGTCGAGCTCTACGCTCTAAGGGAGACGGAGCAGGGCTTCGTGTACGGGCCGGACACGGTCTGGCAGGCGGAGTTCGAGGAGCTCTTTCCCTTCGAGGAGACCGAGGACCAGGCGGCCGCCATCGAGGACACCAAGCGGGATATGGAGAGCGGCAAGATCATGGACCGCCTCATCTGCGGCGACGTGGGCTACGGCAAGACGGAGGTGGCGCTGAGGGCCGCCTTCAAGGCCGCGATGGACGGCAAGCAGGTGGCCTACCTCGTGCCGACCACCATCCTCGCTCAGCAGCACTACAATACATTTACCCAGAGGATGAAGGACTTCCCCATAAGGGTGGACCTCATGTGCCGCTTCAGGACGCCGTCACAGATCAGTAAGACGATAGCGGATCTTCGCAAGGGGCAGGTGGACATCGTCATCGGCACCCACAGGCTGCTGTCTAAGGACGTGGAATTCAAGGACCTCGGCCTCCTTGTGATAGACGAGGAGCAGCGCTTCGGCGTGACCCACAAGGAGAAGATCAAGGAAATGCGGAAGGACGTGGACGTCCTTACCCTGACCGCCACCCCGATCCCCAGGACTCTTCACATGTCCCTGGCGGGGATCCGAGACATGTCCATCCTCTCCGAGCCGCCGCTGGACCGGACCCCCATCCAGACCTACGTCATGGAGTACAACGAGGAGATGGTCCGGGAGGCCATCTGCCGGGAGCTGGCCAGGAACGGCCAGGTCTACTACGTCTACAACCGGGTCACGGACATAGCGGACGTCACCGAGCGGATCCAGAAGCTGGTCCCCGAGGCCAACGTGGCCTACGCCCACGGCCAGATGCGGGAGCGGGAGCTGGAGAACATCATGGTGGACTTCATCAACGGGGGGATCGATGTTCTCATTTCCACGACCATCATCGAGACAGGTCTGGATATCTCCAATGCAAACACCATGATCATCCACGACGCCGACCGCATGGGCCTGGCCCAGCTATACCAGCTCAGGGGCCGCGTGGGCCGGTCCAGCCGGACCGCCTACTGCTTCCTCATGTACCGGCGGGACAAGCTCCTGAGCGAGGTGGCGGAGAAGCGCCTTTCGGCCATCCGCGAGTTCACCGAGCTGGGCAGCGGCATCCGGATCGCCATGCGGGACCTGGAGATCCGCGGGTCGGGCAACCTTCTGGGCTCCGAGCAGTCGGGCCAGATGGACGCCATCGGCTACGACCTCTACTGCAAGATCCTCCACCAGGCCGTGAAGGAAGTCAAGGGCGAGGTGACCGAGGAGGAGTTCGAGACCGTGGTCGACCTGTCCATGGACGCCTTCATTCCGGACACCTACATCACCAACGAGTTCCAGAAGCTGGAGTTCTACAAGAAGATCGCTGGCATCATGAACGACCAGGACTACGAGGACATTTCCGACGAGCTCATGGACCGCTACGGGCCTCTGCCGGCGCCGGTCAAGAACCTGCTCCGGATCGCCAACCTGAAAGCCTCCGCTCACCGGGCCTCCTTCACGGAGATCAAGGAGCGGGCCGGATCTCTGACCATCCGCGTTCTGGACAAGCCGACCTTTGACACTGCCCAGCTGCCCAAAATCATCGGCAGCATGGCCGGAGCCGTCACGATCCATTCCAGCCCCAAGGGGACCTATTTCCTCTACCACGGCCCCATGACGCCGGTGGAAATGACGAATAAGCTGAAAACCTTCGCCGACGCTCTTGCCTCTACGGTGAAAAAGGAGTAGAATGTTAGCTTGTGTAACTGGATTTGGCCGGGATTGGATGAAAAGGAAGCCCCGGCGCCCATTCCGATGGCAGGCCAGCCCTGCGGCGGGAATCGTTTGAAGGAAAAAAGGTCTGCGGCGAAAAAAGAGCCCGCAGGACTTCAAGGAGGAGTATTATTATGAACAATTTTGCCAAGAGAGTATCCTGTGCTGCCATGGCCGGCGCGCTTGCCCTGGGCGCCATGACCGGCTGCGGCTCCAAGGCTGCCGGCATCGACGGGACCCAGACGGCCGTGACCGTGAATGAGGACAAGATCACCCTGGGTGAGGTGAGCTTCTACGCCCACTTCAACGCGGCCAGCACCTACAGCTTCTATTACGCTTACTTCGGCATGACCAACCTCTTTGACCAGGTCATGGACGAGGAGAGCGGCCAGACCTACGGCGAGTACCTGGTCACCTCCTCCGCTGAGGAGCTTGGCGATATGATGGTCCTGAAGCAGCACGCCGAGGAGTACGGCGTCGCGATCGACGATGAGGCCAGGGCTGCCATCGAGGCTGCCGCCCAGGCTTACATCGACAAGAACGACGAGGAGACCAGGAACAAGATCGCCGCCTCCAAGGAGGACGTGATCGCCCTCATGGAGCTGCAGACTTACCGGACCCTTATGCGGGACGCCATGGCCAGGGACGTGGACACCCAGGTCAGCGACGAGGAGTCCCAGCAGTCCGGCGTGAAGTATGTTTCCTTCAGCCTGGCCAGCGAAGAGGCCGAGGATGCGGAGGCCGCCGAGGCGGAAGAGGAAGCCGCAGAGGATGCTGAATCCGAGGATGCTGCCGCAGAGGATGCTGAATCCGAGGATGCTGCCGCAGAGGAGACTCCCTCCGTCGCCGAGCAGAATGCGGAGACGACCGCCAAGGCCGAGGCCCTGCTCGAATCCATCCAGCTCCTGGGCGAAGGCCTGAACGCCGATACCTTCGAGACCGCTGTCAAGGGCACCGACGATACCTACTCTGTCCAGTCCGGCACCTTCACCAAGGCTGATCCCACTGACACGACGCTGAACGCTGCCATCGTGGAGGCCGTCTCCGGCCTTACGGAAGGCTCGCTGGTCCCGGAAGTCGTCACCAACGAGGAGGGTACCAACCTCTACATTGTCTTCTATGACAAGGAAGTCGACGAGGACGCCACCGCCTCCAAGGTCGAGGAGATCCTGAAGGAGCGCAAGGAGGAGAATTTCGATAGCCTTCTTGCCGGCTGGAAGGAAGCTGCCGAGATCAACGTGAATGCGGAGCTCCTTGCCCAGATCGTCATCTCCGACGCTTCTCCGGTCACCTTCAAGCAGGATGAGACCGCGCAGACGGCTGAAGAGGGCGAGGCTGCTGAGGAGACCGCCGAAGAAGGCGAGGCTGCTGAGGAGACCGCCGAAGAGGGCGAGGCTGCTGAGGAGGCCGCCGCAGAAGGTGAAGCCGCCGAGGCGAAATAAAGCCAGCCGGGAGGTCGAAGCTGCCCGGGACTTTTGCCGGGCCAAAGCCGGCAGACAATTGAACAGATGACTTCGCACGGCGGGGTCGGAGAGGAACTGAAGCAGTCCTCCCGACCCCGCCGTTTGTTGTGCGGCGGCGGATCCGGTGAATGTCCGCAGGGCATGAGGGGCAGTCGGCGCAGGCGGCCCCGGCAGAGACCGGAAGGTCCGCTCTTTGCGTACGTGCAGGGGCAGGCCTTGAATGCGGGCCGGCGCGCCCTGCCCGATTGCACATGCATAGCTTCGGATTTAGAGCAGAATGCACATAAACGGAGCAGGCGGATTATTGAAAATGCTGATTTTTCAAAATAAGGATTGCGGAACATGTCCAGACATATTATATTTATGTACAGAACAAAAACAACAAATAAGCATACATATTAACTGTACAAATTATAGCATACATCCAATCCGGGCCGGAGGACAATGGTCGGGAGAGCGGATGTCGTCATTTCCATAAGGAGGAAACTATGAGCAAGCTTTATTTTATCACCGGCAGTCAGGATCTCTACGGCGAGGAGTGCCTTGCCCAGGTCGCGGCGGACACCGCGGAGATGGTCGCATTTTTGAATGAGAAGATCGGGGACGTGGTCACCGTCGAGCAGCTCGCCACCGTCGAGACCTCCGACAACTGCGTCGAGGACATGAAGAAGGTCATGGCCGATGACGACTGCGTCGGCGTCATCACCTGGATGCACACCTTCTCCCCGGCCAAGATGTGGATCAAGGGTCTGCAGAGACTCCAGAAGCCGCTGCTCCACCTCCACACCCAGTTCAACGAGAAGCTGCCCTACGACACCATCGACATGGACTTCATGAACCTCAACCAGGCTGCCCACGGCGACCGCGAGTATGGCTTCATCCTGGCCAAGCTGAACATTCCTCACGAGGTCGTGGCCGGCTACTACAAGCATGACCATGTCATCGCCAAGATCCGTCAGTTCGCCCAGGTCGCCAAGGCCATCGCCTTGTCCAAGAACCTGACCATCGCTACCTTCGGCAACAACATGCGCGACGTGGCCGTCACCGACGGCAACCGCCTCGAGTGCCAGATCAAGTACGGATGGGAAGTCAAGTACTGGGGCATCGGCGAGATCGTCAAACTGGCCGCCGAGGCCACCGAGGCTGAAGTCGATGCCAAGATGGACGAGTACCTCTCCAAGTACACCATGGCCACCGACAACGTCGCCGCCGTCCGCGAGCAGGCCAGGTACGAGGTGGGCTTTGACAAGTTCCTCGCCGCCAACAAGTGCTGCGCCTTCACCGACACCTTCCAGGACCTCCACAACATGAACCAGCTGCCCGGCATCGCTGCCCAGAACCTCATGGCCAAGGGTGTGGGCTTCGGCCCCGAGGGCGACTACAAGATTGCCGCTTTCTCCGCCGTTCTCATGAAGATGGCCGAGGGCCGCGAGGGCGCCACCGGCTTCATCGAGGACTACACCTACGACCTGACTCCCGGCCAGGAGCTGGAGCTCGCCTCCCATATGCTGGAGGTCCCGGCCTCCTTCGCCGCCAACAAGCCTGAGATCCAGGTCCATCATCTGGGGATCGGCGGCAAGGCCGACCCGGCCCGTCTGGTCTTCGACGGCGTGACCGGAGACGGCATCCAGGTCACCCTGATCGACCTCGGCGACCATTTCCGAATCATCTGCGCCGACATTGAGCTGGTCAGGCAGCCGGCCCCCATGCCCAAGCTTCCGGTCGCCCGCATCATGTATCGCCATAAGCCCAACTTCGAGATCGGCACGGCTGCCTGGTGCTATGCCGGCGGCGCCCACCACAGCGTTGTCTC
>CACXEL010000226.1 GCA_902766655.1 uncultured Lachnospiraceae bacterium
TAGCTATACTATAGCACTTACGCGTCGGGGATGCAAGACCCAAATCTGTTTTGAGAATCAGGGACGGTCCTGTTTTCTCATTTTTCGAAATGTTTTCGAAAAATGAGAAAAAAGGACCGTCCCTGATTCTCAAAACCCCCGCCCACGGTTGACATTGCCCGCCCGGGCGGATAGAGTAAATGTATATCGTATACAGAAAGAGGTGGGTCATGGAGACTTTGAAAATGATGCCGGCCAGGGTCCGGATCGCGTCCATTCTGAAGAAGGCTATCTATGCGGGCGAGTACAGGAGCGGGGAGGAGCTCAGCCTGACCGGCATTGCCGAGCAGCTGGGCATCAGCCGGACACCGGTCCGGGAGGCCTTCCAGACCCTGGAGGCCGAGGGGCTCATCACGCTGCGCATGAACAAAGGCGCCATCGTCAACCCCATCGACAGGAAGTTCGTCCGCGACCGGTTCGAGATGCGGATCCTGCTCGAGTCGGAGGCGGCCGGCCGCGCGGCGGAGCGGGGCATGGAGACCGGGAATCTCCTGGAGCGCCTTGCCAGGATGCAGGCGGACGGCATGGAGACGGTTGACGTGGCTGAGTACATGGAGCTGAACCAGGACATCCACATGTCCCTCTGGCAGGCGGCCGCCAACGAGAAGCTGGAGCAGTATCTGCTGGAGCTGTGGAACGGACCCAGCACCGGGCACTCAAGGCCGGAGCAGCTGGACCACTACAGAAAATCAACCCGGGAGCACATCGTTATCCTCGAAGCGGTGCGAGACGGAAACATCCGGGCAGCCCGCGAAGCCATGGCCGGACACATCCGGCGGAGCATGGATAATATTCTGCGGTATTACCCGGAGGAGCAGGAAGGGTGACAGGAATCGGCATGCTTGTCTCCTGGTGCTGAACTCTTACGACAAATTGGAAAAATGATCCGCGGAGTCTGTGGAGGACATCGGTAAGATGATCTGCCACCGGTTCCGCGGATCTTTTTCGGAGCCGCAGGCGAAGGTGTTGACAGATTGGTCTATAGGTGATAGACTAAGGTCTATAAAGAGTAGACCAAAAGGAGGACTGCCATGGAGGAGAAAAAACTCGGAGCGGTGGAGAGCCGCTTTGCTGACCTGATCTGGGAAAATGCCCCCATAAGCTCGACGGCCCTCGTCAGGCTGTGCGAGCAGGAACTGGACTGGAAGAAATCCACTACCTACACCGTACTCAAAAAAATGTGTCAGCGCGGTCTTTTTCAGAATGACCGCGGCATCGTCTCCGTGCTGGTGACGAAGGAGGAGTTCGCTGCGGCGCAGAGCGAGCGGTTCGTGGAGGAGACCTTTGCTGGCTCTCTCCCGGCTTTTCTGGCTGCCTTCACTTCACGCAAGCGTCTTTCGGAGGGGGAAGTGGATGAAATCCAGAAGCTGATCGACGCCTACAGGGAGGGCAGGTAAATGAACGCCTTTCTCGAAAAGCTGCTCAATATGAGCGTGGCCGGAAGCGTTCTCATCCTGGCTGTTGTCATTTTCCGTCTGATACTCGCAAGGATGAGGGCGCCGAGGTGGATTATCTGCGCCATGTGGGGACTCGTGGCTTTCCGTCTTGTCTGCCCGGTCAGCCTCGTATCCCCGGTCTCGGTTTTCCGCGCGGTCCCGCATATGGTGAGCGGGGGCGGAGAAGTGGAGGTCTTTCACCTGGAGGAAGAAGGCGGGGAGCCGGCGCAGGCCCTCTGGAATAATGAAGCGCCCGAAACAGGTCCGGGCATGTCTTCCGGCAGTGAAGGCGATTCCCCGGCTCCGGCAGAGCGGAGCGGCGGCAGAACGTCCTCTGCGTTTGCGCTGATATACCTGGCAGGCCTGGGCGCCATGCTTCTCTATATGGGAATCAGCACATGGATGATCGGGAGAAAAGTATCCGTCTCTCTGCGGCAGCGGGGAAATGTCCGCATTTGCGACGAGCTGGATGCACCCTTCATCATGGGTATCCTGAGGCCTGTCATTTATCTTCCTTCGTCCCTGAGCAGGGAGGAGAGGCGCTATGTGCTGGCGCATGAGCGGGCACATCTGCGCAGGCGCGACCACATCCGGAAGCCGCTCGGCTTTCTGATCCTGAGCCTCCACTGGTTCAACCCGTTCTGCTGGCTCGCCTTCGTGCTCTTCGGCAGAGATATTGAGTTCGCCTGCGATGAGAGCGTGATCCGCACTTTTGGGCGGTCTGAGCGCGCCGCCTATTCCCAGACCCTGCTGAACGTCAGCAGTCACAGAATCCTCGCGGCCTGCCCGGTCGCCTTCGGGGAGTCTGACGTGAAGAGTCGTGTCAAGTCGATCCTGAAGTACAGGAGGCCTGCGCTCCGGGTCACAGTTCTGGCTCTGATTGCCTGCGCGGTGCTGACAGCTTGCTTTGGCGCGGATCCGCTGCCGGGGGAGACGGAGGCGGCTGCCGGACAGGAGGCATCTTCCGGCGCCGGAGCGGGAGGCGCGCAGGAGTTCTCTTCTGTAACGCCCGATTCCTCCGAATCTTCTGCGGGAACGGATGGTTCGGGCAATTTACATGAATCATCCGAGGGAACGGCTGATCCGCAGGAGTCTTCTGCCGCTGCGGACGATAAAACGGCTGATTCGTCCCCGCAACCGGTCAGGATCTCTGCCGGAGGCCTTACTGTCGAACCCGGCCTCTTTCTGCTCTACGAGATGAAATGGAAGGGGAATGACTGGTCCTTCGAGGACGGACCGGCGCTTGAAGCTCAGATAAATGAGCTTGAGAAGCTTCCCGTCCTTACGTCAACGGACGGGTTCTCGGTCGACTTCGGTGGATATGTGCGGAAGAGCGGGCTGCAGATCTATGATGACAGCTTCGAGCTGATCCGGGATTCCTGGTACGGAGACACTGCTCTCAACTGGCTCACGCCGGGCAGTTATTTCGGCGTGCTGGAAGTGTATGGCCCGCTCGGACGCTACATCGCCTCTCAGGACTCCTACGAAGAGAATGTGTACAGCTGTGTTTTCAGGATATCTGTTTCAAATGAAGGCACTGCCCCGTATACGCCGGAAATGATATCGGACCTGACGGAAGCCAGGCTGAGTCTTATGGGTGAGGAATATGTGCTGAATGACGAGGCAGGCCTTTTGAGACTGGAGGAGTGGCTCAAAAACGCGGAAGTGCTGCCGGGAGGCGCCGGCTGTCCTTTTGGGAGCCTGCTGACACTGACCTGTGCTGACGGCAGCACATATTCCTGCTGTCCCGCGGAGGACAGCTGCGGAGTAGTGTTCTCGGACGGTGTGTATTACCGATATGCTTCGGACAACGAGGAGTTCCTCGCGCTCTTCGGCGCCAGGTATCCCTGGATGGAGGGATGAGAAGCGGGACCATACAGGCGAAAAAAGACGCCCCACTTCCAGGTGGGGCGTCTTTCTGCAATCATTTATCTAACCATTTATTTTATCATATTGTTATGAAAAATGCAAACCGGCATATTCAATAAGAAACAGGTATGTAGTTTATGAAAGAGTCCCTATTGACGGAAGCGGATGGCTGGCTTATTATGTAAATATATTAAGTAAAACGTATTTACAAAATAGACAATCAAAACTGCACTAAAGAGCATTCGCATACGCTGGCTGTGCGATTGCGGAATCTGGAAAGAAGCAACCATCTGTATCGCGGAACCGGAGCGCAGGATATGCGCCGGAAAGGGAGGAAAAGACATGAGCGAACGTAACATTATTGAATCCGGACAGACAGCACTGGGTATCGAATTCGGTTCGACCCGGATCAAGGCGATCCTGTCAGACTATTCGGGTCACGTCCTGGCGTCCGGCGCCTACGACTGGGAGAACCAGCTGATCGACGACATCTGGACCTACTCTCTGGACCAGGTGCGCATCGGCATGCAGGGCTGCTATTCCGCGCTCCGCGAGGACGTGCTTGAGAAGTACGGTATCGCGCTGACCACTATCGGTGTGATCGGTATCAGCGCGATGATGCACGGCTATATTGCCAGGGATGCTGAGGGGAAGCAGCTGGCTCCCTTCCAGACCTGGCGCAACACCAACACCCTGGTCGCCGCTGCGCGGCTGACCAACCTTTTCGCCTACAATGTGCCTGACAGATGGTCAGTGGCCCACCTATATCAGAGAATGCTTGACGGCGAAGCCCATGTCAGAGAGATCGCCACAGTAGATACTCTGGCCGCCTACGTCCACCATCTGCTGACCGGCGAGCACGTGCTGGGTATCGGCGATGCCTCCGGCATGTTCCCGATCGATACCGACAAGAAGGACTACAATGAGCGTATGATCGGGCAGTTCATGGACCTCATCGCGGAGTACAAGTATCCCTGGTCCTTCCGGGATATCTTCCCCAAGGTCCTGTCGGCGGGCGATGACGCCGGCTGCCTGACGGAGGAAGGCGCTGCCCTGCTCGATGTGACCGGCACGCTGAAGCCCGGTATCCCCTTCTGCCCGCCTGAAGGCGATGCGGGAACAGGCATGGTCGCGACGAACGCCGTCGCTCCCCGCACCGGCAACCTCTCCGCCGGCACCAGCATCTTTGCCATGATCGTCCTTGAAAAGCAGCTCTCCCGCGTCTACAGGGAGATCGATATGGTGACGACGCCCGGCGGCGATCCCGTTGCCATGTCCCACGCCAACAACGGCACGTCCGACCTCAACGCCTGGGTGGACATTTTCCGCTCCTTCGCCGCGCTGACCGGAAATCCTGTTGGCGCCGGCCAGGCGTTCGAGCTCCTCTACAGGCACACGCTTGAAGGGGATGCGGACTGCGGCGGCCTGCTCGCTTACGGCTACCTCTCCGGCGAGGGAATCACCCACCTCGAGGAAGGCCGTCCGCTCTTTGTGAGAAGGCCGGACAGCAAATTCAACCTGGCCAACTTCATGAGAGCCCACCTCTATACTTCTCTCGGCGCAGTCCGGATGGGTATGGATTTCCTGACCCGCGACGAAGGCATTCAGATCGACCGCTTAATGGGACACGGCGGTATGTTCAAGACTCCCGGGGTTGCCCAGAGATATCTCTCCGCGGCGATCAGCGCTCCCGTCACGGTCATGGAGACGGCCGGTGAGGGCGGTGCCTGGGGCATCGCGCTGCTCGGCGCCTACAAGAA
>CACXEL010000227.1 GCA_902766655.1 uncultured Lachnospiraceae bacterium
GCGGATCGCAGAATTGCACATTGGAAAGCAGCTTCGCTGCTGTGCAATTCGCGCACGATTCCTCTTCGAGAATCGTGATTTACTTCAGAGAGGAATGCTTGGCAGATGCATAAGACCGGATTGATTGCGCTGGCGGCCGCCTGCGTTCTGGCGCTTGGCGGGTGCGCACGCACGGATGCGAAAAATGCATATACAAAAGGCTGCGAACTGCTTTCCGCCGGCGAGACGGAGGCTGCTTCCCAAAGCTTTGTTCAGGCGATTGACGCGGGCTATTTCGTTCCGGAGTCTTTCCGCGGCAAGGGCATCGCGGAGATGACCGACGGCAATTTCGCCGACGCCGCGATTTCGCTCGAAAAGAGCCTGCTCTACGTCGAGGAACAGAGCGAGGAGTTCCAGCGGGACACGAAGCTCTATCTTGCGTTCTGCAGGGAGCGCCAGGGCAGCACCGACAAGGCGATGGCCCTTTACAACGAGCTCATACTCAAGTCGCCGGATGCGGAGACGCTGTTCCTTCGCGGAAAGCTCAATCTCCGGCTCGGAAACAACAAGGAGGCGCGCGCGGATTTCGACCAGGCCGTCTCTTTGAGCCCAGGCTACGATCTGTATATCAACATTTACCAGATCTATGAGGACGCCGAGCGGAGCGGGGACGGCGCGGCTTATCTGGAAATGGCGCTCAGCGAGGCGAGCCGCAACGCCGAGGATTATTACGAGCGCGGACTCGTCAACTATTATCTGCAGAACTACAACGAAGCGAAGGATATGCTGATCAGCGCGACCCGGAAGGATCCCGATGACGGGCGGGCGGTGTTCCTGCTCGGAAAAGTGTATCTGGCGTCCAACGACATCGCGGACGCGCGGGCGATCTACAAGGAATACGTCACCAATGAAAAAACCGCCGCCGGCGCTTACAACGGACTCGCACTGTGCGACATCGCGGACGGCGATTATGACAGCGCGATGAAGGACGTCGAGGCCGGACTCGCCGTCGGAGACGAGGATGCGGAACAGGGGCTTCTCTTTAACGAGATCGTCCTGTATGAGCAGCTCAGGGACTGGTCGACCGCGAAGCAGAAGGCGGCCGCATTTGTGACGAAATATCCCTCAGACGAAGCCGGGATGCGGGAATATGATTTCCTGTCAACCAGGTAGGAGCGGACGGGGGAAAGGCATGAAAAAAGAAGGGGAATCATCCCCTTCTTTCTTTATGCCTGTTTGGATCAGTCCTGATACGGATTCTTTATGCCTTCTTCCTGCATCTTCATCGCGCGGACCTTCAGCGGAAGGCCGAAGAGCGTGATGAAGCCGTCTGCGTCGTGATGATCATAGAGATCGCCGGTTGTGAAGGAAGCGAGCGATTCATTATAGAGGCTGTACGGAGACGTCGTGCCGGCCTTGATGATATTGCCCTTGTAGAGGCGCATCCGGACTTCGCCGGTGACATATTCCTGCGTGACGTCGACAAAGGCCTTGATCGCATCGCAAAGCGGCGTGAACCATTTTCCTTCATAGACGACCTGGGCGAGCTTCTCGCCGAGGATCTTCTTTTCTTCGAGGGTGGCGCGGTCGAGCACCAGCTCTTCAAGCTGCTCGTGAGCGGCCATCAGGATCGTGCCGCCGGGGGTCTCGTAGACGCCGCGGCTCTTCATGCCGACGACGCGGTTCTCGACGATGTCCACGATGCCGATGCCGTTGGCGCCGCCAAGCTTGTTGAGGGTGCGGATGACGTCGGCGACCTTCATCTTTTCGCCGTTCACGGAGGTCGGAATGCCCTTCTCGAAGGTCATGGTGACTTCAGTCACCTCATCGGGAGCCTTCTGCGGGGTCACGCCCAGAACGAGCATGTGGTCGTAGTTGGGCTCATTGGACGGATCCTCGAGCTCGAGGCCCTCGTGGCTGATGTGCCAGAGGTTGCGGTCACGGCTGTAGCTGGAGGAGTGGTCGAAGGGGAGGTTGATGCCCTTGCTCTTGCAGTAGTCGATTTCATCCTCGCGGGACTTGAAGGACCAGACGTCCGTCATACGCCAGGGAGCGATGATCTTGATGTCCGGAGCCAGCGCCTTGATGCCCAGCTCAAAACGGATCTGATCGTTGCCCTTGCCGGTGGCGCCGTGGCAGATGGCGGAGGCACCCTCGAGGCGGGCAATCTCGACCAGACGCTTCACGATGGCCGGACGGGCCATGGAGGTGCCGAGCAGGTACTTGTTCTCGTAGACGGCGCCTGCCTGCACGCAGGGCATGATGAAGTTCTCGGCGAAATCGTCGTTGATGTCTTCGATGTAAAGTTTGGCGGCGCCGGAGAGCTTTGCCCTCTCCTCAAGGCCTTCCAGCTCGCTCTCCTGGCCGCAGTCGATGCAGCAGCAGATGACTTCATAGTCGAAGTGCTCCTTGAGCCAGGGGATGATGGCCGTGGTGTCAAGACCGCCGGAATAGGCGAGCACAACTTTTTCTTTGCTCATGGATAGATCCTCCTCATCGTGAGTATTTGTTCTCTCATTCTTAAATCAGGTCTGCCGGGGATCCCTTTTCTAAGTGATTTCGTCTGTCTCCTGCATCGGGACAGCGGCGGGAAGCGGGCAGTGCCGGACGGCCCGGATCGGGCCATATGGGCCGCAAATGCCGGCCACGGTGCTAAATATACATCATATGCACCACGTATGCAAGCATTATTTTTAATATAGGGAAATTACACATGAATATTATGCAATAGAGTTGCATAGTTATGCAAAAATATATGTTTACTTTTGGGAAAGTATGGGATATTATGGTAGGCATGAGGTTCCGAGACCCTTCAACTGCATTTATCCTATGCAGAAAGGGGATCCGGACCCTACGAAAATGAAGACAGCAACAAGAAGACTCACGGGCTTCATTTTCGGGATGGGAGAATATATGTCAGATAATATGGATCTTTGGATAGAGAAGGCCAGTGTTCTCATCGAGGCCCTTCCCTACATCCGTGAATTCAACGGAAAGACGATCATAGTCAAATACGGCGGCTCGGCCATGACCGACCAGGCCCTCAAGGAGAGCGTGATCACCGACGTGGCCCTTCTCAAGCTGATCGGCATGCGCCCGATCATCGTCCACGGCGGCGGCAAGGAGATCAGCAAGTGGGTCAGGCTCTCCGGCGAGACGCCTGAATTCGTGAACGGTCTCCGGGTCACCGACGAGAAGACCATGGAGATCGCAGAGATGGTCCTGAACAGGGTGAACAAGGACCTGGTGGCCTACATGGAGGAGAACGGCGTCAAGGCCTGCGGTATCAGCGGTAAGGACGGTGGCCTCCTCAGGACAAAGAAGCGTGAGATCGGCGGCGGCCGGGACATCGGCTTCGTAGGCGAGGTCACCCGTGTGGACCCGACCCTGGTCAACACCCTGATCGACCAGGACTATGTTCCTGTCATCTGCCCGGTGGGTCTGGGTGAGTCCGATTTCCGCGCCTACAATGTGAACGCGGACGATGCTGCCTGCGCCATCGCCATGGCCGAGAAAGCGGAGAAGCTGGTCTTCCTTTCCGACATTGAGGGCGTCTACAGGGATCCGCATGACCCATCCACCCTGATCTCCGAGCTCACGGTCTCCGAGGCGGAGGCCTTCATTGCCGACGGCAACGCGGGCGGCGGCATGCTTCCCAAGCTCCAGAACTGCATCGCGGCTATCAGGAACGGCGTTTCCCGGGTCCACATCCTGGACGGCCGCGTGGAGCATTCCCTGCTCCTGGAATTCTTTACTGACAAGGGTATCGGCACCGCCATCATCGACGACAGTGCCCGGAGATACTATCACGGACGCTGAGGGGGATTGAGATGAAATATACTGAAATCGTGAACGATGTTGAGAAAAATGTGCTGCACACCTACAACCGTTTTCCGATCGCTATCGAGCGCGGCCAGGGCGTGCGCGTCTGGGACACGGACGGCAGGGAGTATCTGGATTTTATGGCCGGCATCGCGGTCTTTGCGCTCGGTTACCATTATCCGGGCTATGACGAGGCTCTGAAAGCCCAGATCGACAAGGTCATCCACACCTCCAATCTATATTATCATGAGCCGCTCGCCCGGGCGGCCGGTGACGTGATCGCGTCCACAGGCCTTGACAAGGTCTTCTTCACCAATTCCGGTGCGGAGGCTGTTGAAGGCGCCCTCAAGGCGGCCAGAAAATACGCCTGGCTGAAGGACGGCAAAAATGACCATGAGATCATCGCCATGGCGGGATCCTTCCACGGCCGGTCGATCGGCGCCCTGTCGGTCACGGGCAACGACCATTACCAGGAGCCTTTCCGGCCCCTCATGGGCGGCGTGAAGTTCGCCGAATTCAACAATCTGGACAGCGTCGAGAACCTGGTAAATGAAACCACCTGCGCCATCATCCTGGAGACCGTCCAGGGCGAGGGCGGCATCCATCCGGCAGATCCTGCCTTCATTCAGGGAGTCCGCAGACTCTGCGATGAGAAGGACATCGTGCTCATCCTGGACGAAATCCAGTGCGGCATGGGCCGGACCGGAAAGATGTGGGCCTATGAGCACTACGGCGTGAGACCCGATATCCTCTGCTGCGC
This sequence comes from uncultured Lachnospiraceae bacterium, assembly GCA_902766655.1. Taxonomy (GTDB): domain Bacteria; phylum Bacillota; class Clostridia; order Lachnospirales; family Lachnospiraceae; genus Chordicoccus. The sequence goes on from CACXEL010000227.1 coordinate 4,562, forward strand.
CAAGGCCCTGGGCTGCGGCGTTCCGGTAGGCGCCTTCGTGCTGAATGAGAAGACGGCCAAATCATCGCTGGTCGCCGGTGACCACGGGACTACCTACGGCGGCAATCCTTTCGCACTGGCAGCCGTGGATGCTGTCTTTAAGCTCTATGACGAGGCGGATATCCTGACCCACGTCAAAGAAATTTCCGTCTATCTCGCCGAACAGCTGGATCAGCTGGCGGCGCGGCACGAGAGTGTGAAGGCCCACCGCGGACTGGGTCTTATGCGCGGCCTGGAGCTCGCACCGGAGTGCCCGGTCGGCCAGGTGGCGTCGAAGGCCCTCGGGAAGGGGCTCCTGATCATCTCCGCCGGCGGCAATGTTCTCCGCTTTGTTCCGCCCCTCATCATCACCGAGAAGGAGGTCGACGAGGCTGTCGCCATCCTCGACGAGTGCCTGTAAAACAACTGAATTCATCAATGTACGGGAGGTATGCCTTA
>CACXEL010000228.1 GCA_902766655.1 uncultured Lachnospiraceae bacterium
ACCGCGAAGGACAGCTCCGGCGTCGGCCTGAGGGACGTAAAACGATAGGTCCGGATACCGTTCGCGCACAGGACCAGTGCAGCCTCCATGGAGAACTCCGGTGACATCCGCCTGGAGTCGTAAGCGATCGCCACGCCCTTTCCGGCGCCGTTTTCCTTTAAAATATAGTTGGCCAGCCCCTGTGTCGCCTTGCGGACCGTATAGATATTCATCCGGTTGGTCCCGGCCCCGATGACCCCGCGAAGGCCGCCGGTCCCAAATTCCAGGTCCCGGTAGAACCGGTCCCTTATTTCCTCCATATCACTGGAAATGCAGACCAGCTCCTCTTTCGTCTTCTCATCGTACCTGGGATCTCGAAGCCACTCCCGGTACAGTGCATATGCTTTGTCTTCCATCATGATCACCTTCATCTTGAAACCGTTCAGCGCCCTTAAGTCCTGAGAAAAGCAGCCTGTCAAACCGCTTTGTGCAGTCATTTCAGTCAGCAAAGGCATAAACCGCCTCTGACCGCAAGTGCCCTCACCCAGGAACAGTGATATCATTTCAGTCAGTAAAGGCATAAGCCGCTTCTGACCGCCAATGCCCGGGCCATGAACAGTGATTTCGTTTTCAACCATCACCCGGCATCAGGGCCGATCCAGCTCCGCAAATACGGGAGCGAGAATCATCGAAGAGAGGTAGGCACCGGCCGCGCCGCCGGCAAATACCCAGATCCAGAAAATATGGAAAAAGATCTTCGGAACAAGCAGGAGAAGGGCCCAGGGAAGTCCGTGGATCACCAGAAGGACCAAGGTCCGGGGGAGCTTCGAGGCAGCCAGGCGCCAGGCATTGTTCATGGTCCCGGCAAAGGTATTCTCGTATCTGGACAGCAGCGGAAAAACGTAGGCGTATACAGCTATGACCGCCGCAAGGAGGGCCAGGCAGCATCCATAGAGGATTCCCTGCGCGCTGCCGCCGCCACTTCCCAGGATGTGAAAATCGGCTGCCAGAATACCGCCCGCTGCCAGAAAAGTCAGGGTGCAGGGGATGCTCTGGCGGAAATTGTCCTTAAAAGCCTTCCGGAACTCCCTGGCTATACTTGTCTCCCTGTCCGAAAGCATCCGGAAGCAGATGGTATACAGCGCGGCTGTGGAAGCCCCCACAGTAATGACCGGCAGACTGAACACGATCCAGAGGAGGTTCAGCTCCAGGATATTGAAGATGCGGGTCATCACCTCATTGAACGGGTTGTCACCCCTGAAAAAATCCTTTGCGTTCATAGTCTCTTTCCTTCCGTGCCCGTCATCGGAACCTCTTGTATTCCAGATGCCGAAGGCTTCGTCTCTTCTGCCTCCCCAGGTCCTGTCGCGGCTTCCGGCGTTGCAGGTGCCGGAATTATAGACCGAAGGCTTCGTCTCTTTTGCCTCCCCAGGTCCCTTGCCATGTGGATTTTGTGGGATATCTCTTTCCCTCACGGATCGCCATTATAAAGCTCTGTCCTGCAGGAGGTTTTATCACAAATTGGCTGCTCCAATCAGGCCGGCGTCGCTGCCCAGGACTGCGGTCTTAAGCTCAGGAAGCTTTCCGCGGTCTCCTCCGAAGGCGTCCTCCTCGATCATTTTGGTGATCTGCGGCGCCAGCTCCCCGGCGTATTCCGAAAGCAGGCCGCCGAGTATGATCATCTGGGGCCGGAACATGTTCACGATGTTGACGATGCCCTGGCCCAGCATGAGAGTGTACTGCTCCAGCACCTCCTGCATGGCGATGTCGCCGGCTTTCGAAGCCTCGAAGATTTTGCCTGTTGTCATTTCCCTTCCGGCGGCCTGGCTGGCGGAGCGGAGAAGCGCAGGCAGGGAGACGTAGGCCTCAAGGCACCCCTTTCTGCCGCAGGTGCACTGGCGGCCGTTCACGCGGATCACCTGGTGGCCCAGCTCGCTGCCGCCCATGATGCCGCCCTCGAAAATCTCACCCTTCAGAATAATGCCGCCGCCCACGCCGTTGCCCAGCGTGAACATGACCACGTCGCTGACGTCTTTTCCGGCTCCGGCCGCCGCCTCGCCGAGGGCGGCGCAGTCCGCGTCGTTGGCGATCCTGACCGGACAGGGAATGACCTTGCCGAACTCAGCGGCCAGGGGCACGTCCTCCCAGCGAAGGTTATTGGAGTAGATCACACGCCCCTCGCGCCGGTCGATGGTGCCCGGGACGCCGACGCCCACGCCGATGCACTGGTCCAGCGGGACTTCATTTTCCGCAAGGAGGTCCAGGGTGTTCTGAGCCGCCTCGCCGATGGCTTCCAGCGGAGTCTTCTTCCGGTCCAGCGGATACTGGGTATGGGCGATCAGTTCGTTTCGGTCACCGACAAGGCCGATCCGGATTTCGGAGGACCCGATGGCCACACCGACCCGGATGGGGCTGGCCTTTTCGCGGATGGTGGTGAGCAGGGCATCGCACCGGCCTTCGATCTGCCAGTCGCCGCAGCCGGCGGGCAGGAAGAGGGAATCGCCCTTTTTGTAGGAAACTTTTTCGCCCTTATTGCTGATGGTCCCCTCCCCGTCCAGGATCAGGATACTGAGGAAGGAGGTGTCATAGACCGTTCCCTGCATCCGGTAGGTCAGATTTCCGTCCAGGAAGAGCTTGTCAACAGTAAAATAATCACAATCCGCGACGTGGGGGTATCCACTCCCCCGCCTTACGATGGGGACCCGGTTAGTTACGGCCAGGGCCTTCTCGATATGAAGGTCGCGTTTCCGGCCGTCCTTCCCGACCCGCCCGTAATCGTAGACCCGATAGGTCACGTTGGAGTTCTGCTGGATCTCCGCGATCAGGATGCCCTTTCCG
>CACXEL010000229.1 GCA_902766655.1 uncultured Lachnospiraceae bacterium
ATCATGAGGGTGTAGGCCACGCCCAGCGCCGCTGCCTCCTGTCCCAGGTAAACGTAGGCCAGCACGGTGAATAGTGCCATGATGATTACGGACCCCAGAGGCAGCCAGCCGGTCATGAGGACCACAAAGAGGCCTGCCAGGGCCGACGGGATGCCGGTGAAGGGATGGGCCAGGATGATGGCCGCTACGCCTACCGCTACGCCCTTTCCTCCTTTGAAGCGCTTCCAGAAGGGGAAGTTGTGGCCCAGGGTGGCGCCGGCGCCTGCCCAGAGGACCAGGAGGGGCCAGGTGAAGGCCGGATCTGCGGTCCGGGGTACATTTCCGGAGAGGAAAAGGTACCAGGATGCGAGCGCGGCCAGGACCAGCTTCACAATGTCGCCGGCCAGGACCAGGAGCCCCCAGCGGACGCCCAGGTTGTGGGAAATGTTGGCCATACCGGGGTTGCCCGATCCGATCTCCGCCGGCGTCTTCTTCGCCACCGCTTTGGCGACGAACTCAGCCGTCACGAAGTTGCCGAAGAGATAACCGATGGCCAGTGTGATCAATCTGGTATACATATGGTCTCCTCCTTCAGATGGAGCGTGTAGCCTCCTTCAGCCATTCGAGCGCTTCCCCTTCGAAGAAGGGAGCGAGCTTCCCGAAGACCAGGGCGTGGTAGCTGTTGAGCCGCTCGATGTCGCGGGGCTGCATCCAGGACGTGTCGACGGCGTCCAGGTCGATGGGGGCCAGGGTCAGGGGCTCGAAGGCCAGCCAGCGGCCGTACTCGTTGGTCTCCCGCTCCACCGTGAGCAGGATCGTCTCATGGCGGATGCCGTACCTGCCCTCGATGTAGACGCCGGGCTCGTCGGAGACCACCATGCCGGGCTCGAAGGGGGTGTCGGTCTGGCCGGGGCCGCATTTCCAGCGGATGGACTGGGGGCCCTCATGGACATTCAGGATGTAGCCGATGCCGTGGCCTGTCCCGTGGTTGTAGTTGATGCCCAGGTCCCAGAGGGGCTGGCGGGCGCAGGCGTCCAGGAAAACGCCGCCGGTCCCGTAGAGGAAGCGGGCGTTGAGGAGGTTCAGGTTGGAAATGAGGGCCAGCGTGAAGTCCCGCTTCTCCTCATCGGTCAGGGGACCTGCCGCCATGGTGCGGGTCACGTCGGTCGTTCCGCCCATGTAGGTGCCGCCGGAATCCACCAGGAGGAAGCCGTGGTCACATACGGTCGCGTTGGACTCTTCCGTGGCCGCATAGTGGGCCATGGCCGCGTTGGGGCCGTAGGCCGAGATGGTCGGGAAGGACAGCTCGATGAAGCCGGGCAGGGCCGCGCGCATGCCGTCGAGCTTCGCGGCCGCCGAGAGCTCCGTGATCTCCTCCCTGCCCACATGGGTCTTGAACCAGCGGATGAAATGGGTCAGGGCTGCGGAATCACGGAGGTAGACTTCGCGCATGTTGGCGATCTCCACCGGGTTCTTGCAGGCCTTCATGAGCTCAGTGGGGCTGGGCCTGTCGATGAGCTTCCCGCGTTCGCCGGCCAGTGACCAGAGGAGGGCGGACACACTCTTCCGCTCCGCCATGATGGGGGCGGCGACGGGAGCCGTCTTCAGGAAATCAGCTATGTCATTGTATTCGTGGAGGGTCAGGCCGAGCTTTTCGGCGCAGGCGTCGAACTCTTCCGTCCGCTCGGAGGCCTGGATGAAGAGATCGGCGGTGTCGAGGCCGATCACAGCGTAGGTGAGGGCTACCGGGTTGCAGCAGACGTCGTCACCGCGCATGTTGAAGAGCCAGCAGATATCGTCAAGTCTGGAGAGGAGCAGGGTCTCAGCGCCCGCGTCTCTCATCTTCTCTCTCACCTTGGCGAGCTTTTCCGAGGCGGAGGCGCCGGCCAGCTCGTCGGGGATCAGATAGACCGGATGGGAGGCCAGGGCCGGGCGGTCCTTCCAGATGGTCTCGGCGGGATCGAAGTCCATGCGGACGGAGGCGCCCTTCTTCTCCGCGATCTTTCTATAGCCCATGCCGGCGACGGCGCTCACGCAGCGGCCGTCGAAGGCCAGGACATCCCCCTCGGCCAGGTCGGCCTTCAGGAACTCCGTCACGGTGGGGACGCCGGGCTCGCCCATCTTCATGAGCTCGATGCCGCTGCCGGCGAGCTCGGCGGCTGCGGAGATGAAGAAACGGCCGTCGGTCCAGAGCTTCGCGGCGCGGAGGCTCACGACCATGACCACGTTGTCGCTGGTGCAGCCGGAGAAGAACTCGGTCACTTTGAAGAAGTCGCCGACGTACTCGGACATGTGGTAGTCGGAGGAGGTCATGAGGACGTGGGAAATGCCTTCATTTTCCATGAGGGCCTGAAGGCTTTGGATATTCTCAAAAGCTTTGTTCATAGGTATGTGCTCCTTGCGGTATTAGTGCCGTCTTACCGGCCTTCCCATCATACCACCATTCGGCCATTTTATAAAGAGACAGAATGATGGAGGGGTGATTTTTGACAGGAAGGGCGGCCCTTTTTTCTCAAAGATTTTGATATTGAGAAAAAGGGCCGCCCCTGTTCGAAAAAATCAATTCACTTTCGTGAGCCGGATGGCCATGTACTCGCGGGAAGGAAGGTCGATCCGGGATACGCCGCTCATGATGCCGCGGTCCTCGATGGTCATGTTCCAGGTGTCGATGACTTCCACATGGAAGCGCTCGCCCTCGGGGAAGAACATGGTCCGGAAGGAAGGCCGGCCGAAGCCGAAGTAGTGGATCTCGAAGCTGCAGGAGCTGCCGGGCGCGGGCGTCGTGCCGTAGACCTGGTGCCGTTCCTCAGTGGAGGGGATTCCGACGGTCTCGTCGAAGATGCCCTCTCCCGCCTTCAGGTACTCGCAGGGCATATCCTTGAGGATCCTGAGCAGGAAGGCCAGTCTTGGCTCGCTCTCTCCCTTCAGGACACCGCCCTTGGCCCACCAGAGAACGTCATCCGGGTCCATGAAGGTGTCGCCGTGGCCCGCATGGCCTCCGCGGAGGAAGGCTTCCCAGAAGCGGCGGGTCAGCTCCTGCCCGGAAATGTTGCCCCAGCCCATGTCGATATTTCCCTCATAGGCGATCTCGTCCCAGACGACGGGCTTTTCGTACTTCTTCAGATGAAGATCGGTCTCCTCCACGTGCTTGTAGAGGTCGATCCGCTGCATGGAGCAGTGGGTGATCCAGGGGCGGGTGTAGTCATAGAAGCGGAGGCAGTTGTGGATGGAGAGCATGTGGCGGTAGGGGTCCCTGGCGCTCACGAGCTCGCCCAGCCCCTCCCACTCTTCCACCGTCTTGGTCATGATGTCGTATTCGTTGGCCATGGACCACCAGACGTTGCGGAAGGCGGCGTAGCGGGCCACACAGTATTTCAGGTAGAGGCGGTCGCATTCGTCCTTCATGTTGGCGAAGCCCCAGCGGTCGTAGTCGTAGAAGAAAATGAGATCCGCCTCGATGCCCAGGTCCCGGAGCTGCCCGATCCTCAGGTCGAACCTGCGAAAATGCTCCACATTGGGCGTATAGCAGTCGAAATCCGTGATGTCCCGGGCATAGTCTCCGCCGTAGTCTATCTTCATGGCCCGGGCCAGCCTCTCCGGATCCTGGCCGCGCCTGTTGCCGCGGACGAAGGGATAGGTGATGGGCTCGTTGAAATTGTAGAGGTAGTGCTTGGGCAGGAAGCTGAAGCGGATCTTGTTGAAGCAGGTGTGGGCCAGGGTGTCCAGGGTCTGCTCCTGCAGCTCCATGGTCTGGCAGACCCAGGCGTAGGCCGTCGTGCCGATGGAGTAATAGGGGGTTCCGTCCGCGTAGCGGAGGTGGACCTTTTCGGTCACGCGGACCGGGCCGTGGTTATCCGCGGAGGCCGGGGCGGCCTCGAAAGCCCCTTCCAGGGGATCCGGGCCGGCAGCGGTCTCCCCGTTCATGAAGGAGCCAGTCACGCGGTAGGTGTACATGCCTTCATTTTCCGGCATGAAGCGGACTTTGTAGATGCCGTCTCCGTCGTAGAAGCCGTCGACATGCAGGGTGCCGGAGGGGCCGGTGAAGGAAGCCGTGATTTCGTAGTCGGTGAAAGGATTGCCCTCTGCGTGGCCGCGGAAGGTCAGTTCAATGTAGTCCCAACGTTCGATTCTTCTCATGATCGTGTCCTCTTGTGCAAAATGAGTGTTCAACTATATTGAAACCTGCGGGCATGGAGCTTGTAAAGAACTAAATTAGCTAAATTATGTATGGGTTCGCTCGGTCAGGTGACTGTCCAGCAAACGAAAAGAGCCTGTCCCGGTCAGGGGACAGGCTCGAAAAGGTGAATGGATGAATTACTTGACCTCGGCCGGGCCGTAGGGATTGCCCTCGTTGAAGTTGCGGGCATTCTCCATGGTGGTGGCGGCGATGGCCTGCAGGGCCTCGCGCGTGAAGAAGGCCTGGTGGGAGGTCAGGACCAGGTTGGGGAACATCTGGAGGCGGGCCGTGACGTCGTTGTTGAGGAAGGCGTCACTATGGTCCATGTAGACGTTGCTGTCCTCACCCTCGTAGACGTCGAGGGCGACCGCGTGGAACTTGCCTTCCTTGAGGGCCTCGATCAGGGCCTCTGTGTCGATCAGGCCGCCGCGGGCCGTGTTGACCAGCATGGCGTGCTTCTTCATGATCGCGATGGTGTCGCGGTTGATCATGTGGTAGGTGCCGCCCTCTCCCATGATGAGCGGAGCATGCAGGGAGATGAGGTCAGCGCGGCGAAGGAGCTCTTCCTTGGTCACATAGGTCAGGAGGCCTTCGTCCACCAGGGACTGGTTGGGATAGGCGTCCCAGCCGATGACGGTCATGCCGTAGCCCTTGCAGATCCTGGCCATGCACTGGCCGATCTTGCCGGTGCCGATGATGCCGGCCACCTTGTTGTGGAGGTCGTAACCCAGGAGGCCCGAAAGGGCGAAGTTGTTGTATTTGACCTTGTAGGAGGCCTTGTGGAGCCTGCGGTTGGCTTCCTGAAGGATGGCCATGGCGTGCTCGGCGACCGCGTAGGGTGAGTAGGCCGGGACACGGAGGACCGTGATGCCGTATTCCTTGGCGGCGGTCAGGTCAACATTGTTGAAGCCCGCGCAGCGGAGAAGGATCAGACGGACGCCGCAGTCATGGAGGATCTCGATGACATCCCTGCCGCCCTCGTCATTGACGAAAATGCAGACCGCGTCGAAGCCCTTGGCCAGCTGGGCGCTTTCATTGGTCAGACGGCTGGAATAATACTTGATCTCACAGTTGTAGGTGCCTTCCCCTTTGTCCTTTGCCAGCTCGCTGAAATACATCCTGTCGTAGTCCTTGGTGCCGAAGAACGCGATTTTGAGGGGTTTTAATTCCTTTTTCCTGGTATGCTTTTCGTTGAGGAGGGCTATGATGGCATCCGCAGCGGCGTCTTCATCCGCGCCATCGATGGTGAACTCGAGCTCAGCGCCCTTGCCGGCGTTCAGCTTGAGGATGGAGAGAACGCGCCTGGCATCAGCCTCGCGCTCACCGTAGGCGACGGTGACAGAGGACTTGAAGCTGTTGCAGGCCTGGGCAATCATGGCGGCGGGTCTTGCATGGAGACCCATGGCATTTTCTACAATGTGGTAAACTTTTCTCAAGGATGACTCCTTCCTGAGCTTATGGTGGCACCGGAGATACAGAAGCCTTCTGCCTGAAGCTCATACATCCAGAAGGCTTTTGCGCCGTTGGGCGTCTCTACCCACGGAGTGATCTGATACAGGTATCTTACCACATTTATTCCGGCAAGGGTAGCAAAATGCACATGTTCTTTGAAAAAACAGACATTAAATTTAAGCTACTTGCCAAGAACTGACCGTTTTTAACAGCTCCGGCAGGGCTTCCCGCTTCAACGGTCCAGAGACTTGCCGAACATGGGCCGGATGAGCGCTTCGAAGCTTCCCTGCGCCGTCCCGTCCAGGACCAGGATGCGGTCGCCTGGCCTCATGAGACGGACCAGGATATCTCCGAACCTGGTCTCGTCGGTCTCGAAACAGGCAGACCTGCGGTTCCTGGCCGCTTCCTCGCAGAGGATCTTGGTGTGGGTCCCGAGGCAGCACAGGAGGCCGATCCCGCAGTCCCCGATCTTTCCGGCCAGGGAGCGGTGGGCTTCCTCTCCCGCCCCGGGGATATCAGAGGTGATCACAAGGGTGCGGCGGTCTTCATTTTCCGGCTGGGAGACAAAGGTCCGGATGGCCTGCGCCATGGCATCCTCCGTCACGGACGTCCGGTCGAAGAAAATATCGTAGCCCCAGCGGGAAATGAAGTCATCCTTATCTGCATGAAGGTCCGTGATGATCGGGATCCGGTCCTCCGTCTTCATGCGGATGAGAGCCAGGCATGCCTCGAAGTCCTCCTCGTCGTAGAAGGGATAGAGGCCGCGCACGGCAGGCACAATGGGGTTCATGAACCGGCCCTCTGTATGCTTGAGGGGGATGAAGGCGTCCTCGCAGGTGATCTTCCCGTCAGCGTCCTTCCGGATCGTCATCCTCACGACGACGGAGGCGAGGTCATCCAGGATCCTGCCGGAAAGAAGATTGCTCACGGCGGTGGCCAGGGGGACCCTGCGGCCGTCCTGCGTCTCGTATTTCCAGTATTTACCGACCAGGCTCTTGCCGGTGCACACGACGTAATCCGCGCCGGCCTCGGCGGCTTTTCTGGCCGCGGCGGCGCGCTCCTTGCCCGTGAGATCCGTGTCGCCGGGCTCCCCGTTGATGTAGGTCAGGATGAAGTCGGCGCCGCGCTCCCGCATTGTCTCCACGTCAGCCTTCAGACTCTTGGGTTTGAACAGGCCGATCTGGACGTCGGCCCCCTTCTTGGAAATGAAACGGTCTACACCCATGCACTGAAGGGTGTAGTTCAGAAGGCCGATCCGGATGCCGCTTACTTCAAAGATCGGGCTTTTTTCTGCGCCGATCCCGCCGGGAACGATTCCGGCTCCGGTGATGTTGGAGAGCGTCCTGTCGATGCCCCCCGCGCCGACGTCGATCAGGTGGGGATTGGCGGCGGCCAGGCAGTCGATGCCCACCCTGCGGACGGCCGTGAGCAGCTCGGGACGCGCGTTCCAATAGTTCTCGTCCTCCACCATCTCGGAGGGGAGATACTCATCGGAGACAGCCGAGCACAGGGAGGCTATATTGAGATCCGAGTCCTCAAAGACCGGGCAGAGAAAGCGCACGCATGGAAAGAAGTCGCAGGTGTTGCCCGTGAGCCCCCAGGCACCGATGGTCGCGTTATAGCGGAACATGCCCCCGCAGGAAATGACAGCCGTTCCAGAGCCGCGCTCGATGGGACGACGGTAGATGCCGGTCTCCTCGTCAAGGACATAGGTGGGCCTGGACCGGTCTGAATCCCGGGCAATCCTGAGAAGCCTGGGCTTCAGCAGTTCGTAGGGGTAACGGGCAGGGGCCGAAGCCATTTGATCTGACATAGTCAATACTCCTTGAACGTAAACGATGTGAATCGCGCCTTTTATGTCATACGCGTCCGGCTGCGAGGCACATCCCGGCGGGAATGCGGAGCCTGCAGCAAAGAGCGGAGGCAGGAGCCGCTGGCCCGTATGGACGGACCGGCGTGCGGCGGCCAGGGATGGATCGCACAGCCGGTGCCGGAGGGCGCTTCTGACGCGTGGACAGACCAATGGCATTATACCACAGATGGCTGTCTACAGCAACAACGGCACCGTGCCGGAGGCTGCGGCCGGTATCCGCGGTCCAGGGCGCAGGTGCTCACATGGTCTCTCCCATTTCCGGGACAAAAAATCTCCCCCTGCGTGGCCAGGGGGAGATCATACAGTACCCGGGCGGGAACTCATTACTTGACAGTAACGTAGCAGTTCGTTGGGCCTGGATAGTACTGGCTTGTGTTGGTGTTGTAGACCTGGATCTTGTACGTACCCTTCGGAGTACCCTTCTTGACAGTGACCTTGCCGGACTTGCTGACAGAGATGTACTTTTCACCCTTCAGGACCTTGTAGGCAAGCTTGGCGCCGGGCTCTGCGGTCGCTCCGATGCTGTAGGAGCGGGCCCTGGAGTCGACAGCAGCCTTGGTATACTTCTTGGACTGGGTCCCAAATGTGATGTGCGGGTAACTCTTCTTGATAGTGATGGTGGCTACGAAGGAATCTGCAGCCTTATAGTTCAGGCTCTCATCGGTGTAAGCGTACACATTGGCATCGCCGACCTTGTAGGTAGCGACAGAGTTCTTAGGATGCGTGACAACACCGGTGTCGGCGTTGACGGAGAAGCCCCTGTTTGTGCCATACTTTGTCAGACGGTACCTGACCGGTTCGCCCGAAGAGCTCGCGGCCTTGACCGTGACTTTCAGGGTCTTGTTGTAGACCTTGTACATCTGATAAGAGACGGAACTGCTGGCAGGTGAGATGACCGGAGTAGCCTTTTCAATGGTGACCTTGGTCTCAGCTCCTCCCGTGAAATGACCCTTGCCTTCTGCGGTGACGATGTAAGTGCCGGCGTTCTTGACTGCAACGCCGGAGCCCTGCTCTTCCACGTTCTGGGTACCGTCATTGCCGGTCCACTCAACGTTGGTAATCTGGTAATCGTCGCCCTCCTTCAGAATATTGCCGGCCTCATCCGTGAACTGGACGAGGTCGCTCTGAATCTGGCCATTGTAAACACCGTTCGTGGTAGTTCCCTTGATGAACTGAGTCTGCGGGGAATCCTGGGACGCTGCTACGGAGATGGCCGGTACGGCAAGAGTGACTGCGAGAAGGAGTGCTGCAACCTTTTTAAATAAGCGCATTGGTATCTACCTCCTTGAAACGTGGAAGCCTGTCTGCCACGCGACGCGCTTCCAAGAACATTAGATATACCAGTCGCTTCAACTTGCGTCGGCAGGCGTGTACCCCTCCTCACGCTCACGTTTGGCAGCTGACATATCTGGATCTATAATCACAGGACCTGGGCCCAAAGGGGCGGGTTCCTGTAATTACCGGAATAACAAAGGGCGGAGGACCGATTACTTGTAGGAGTAATAGTACTCGCCGTATCTGGAATAATACTTGTAGTAGGCGCTTCCCCGCATCTCGGCCCGGTTGAGGACCGTGCCGATCAGGGGACAGCCGACCCGCTCAAGCTGCTGGAGTGAATCGCGGATCTGCCTTCTGGAGGTCTCGCCGCAGCGGACGACCAGGAGGGCCCCGTCACAGCGGGAAGCGATGAGGGATCCGTCGGAGACATTGTTGAGAGGCGGCGTGTCGATGATGACGTATCTGTATTCCTCCGCCAGACGGTCGAGGAGCCTGGAAAAGCGCTTGTCCTCGAGCAGGTGGGAGGGGTTCTCCAGGATGGTGGTCACGGGGATCATGTACCCGTTCTCCACGTTGGTCTCGTAGATGATGTCCTCGTACTCGGCCAGACCGGACAGGTAATAATCCAGGCCCGGGTTCTCGTTGAAGCCGCTGACGTTATGCCGCTCCTTGAGCACGGTCTTGCGCATGTCGGCATCCACGAAGACGGACCGGAAGCCCGATTCCGCCATCATACGCCAGAGATTGAAGGCGACGGTGCTCTTGCCCTCGTTGGGGAAGGTGCTGGCGACGACGATCTTTTTGGTGTTCACGCCGGAGAACTTGATGTTGACCCGGAGGCGGTTCATGGCCTCCTCGACGGCGTAGGGAAGCTCGGGGAGCGTGAGGTCGATATGCTTCATAATACTGCCCCCTTTCTCTTCTTGCTTCCGCGTTTCCGCCGCTTTTTCTTCTTTTCAGCGGCGGTGTCGCTGTTCAGGGTGTCATTTTCCGGAATCGTGGCCAGCGGCACGATGCCGAAATACTTCTCCATGTCCTCGGACGTGTGGATCGTGTCGTCCAGGAGGTACAGGAGGGTGATGATGCCGATGGCGATGACCGCGCCGAGCAGGGCGCCGATCATGGTAAAGCGGGTGTAGCTGGGGCCTGCCTTGACGGTGCTCACGCGGGCGACCTGGGCGATGTTCGGCGCGCTGGTGCTCATGGTGACGGGCAGGTAGCGCACGGCGACCTGGGCCATGGTGTTGGCGATGTCGCAGGCCAGCTGGGCGTCCGTGCTCGTGACCGTGATGTTGAGGATACGGGTCTGGGACGGGTTGGTCAGGGAAATCATTTTGGCCAGGCGGTCGGAGCTCATGTCAAGGTCCAGCTCGTCTATGATCTGGTCCAGGACCGGGTAGCTGAGCATGAGCTGGGAGTAGTCCGACGTGAGGGAGGTGCCCAGGTTGAGGTCGGAAATGTCGACCACGGAGTCCTTGGACGCCGACACCACGTACAGCTTGGACGTGGAGGTGTAGGTGGGCTTGATCAGGAAGAAGGAATAGGCGCTCAGAAGAAGGGCGCCGATGAGGAGGGAAAGGATGATGTAGTGGATCCTGTCAAAAAGCACATAGGCAAGGTCCACCAGGTCGATCTCCATCTCCTCGCTTTCGACCGGGAGTTTCATGAGCGGACTCTTGGGTTCCGCCTGACGGGCAGTCTCCCGCACGCTGCTGCGTTCTGCTGTCTGGTTCATACGATAGGCTCCTTTTATAATATCTGTCTGAACGGGCGTATCGCCGATGATGCGGCGGCCGCGGTAGATCATACGGGGGTATACAGGAGGGTCGTGACGACTTCCCGGATATCGTCCGGGTCAGGCTCGAAGGCCAGGTAACCGTAGTCGTCCACGTGGCTCTCCCCGGAAATGGAGACCGAGCCCATGTCCGTGCAGTCGAGATACGCCCTGGCGAGCCGCGAGATATCCCCGAGGCTGACCGTCGTCACCATATAAGCCTGCAGGGCCTTGTAGAGGTCCGCCGCGAAGGATTCGTCTTCGGAGATCCGCTCCCGGAGGACCGGGGCGAGGGCCGTGAGGTACTGGTCCTGGCGGGACATCCGGTTCACGTTGGTCCCGTCCGCCACGCTCTTGCGCCCGCGGACGAAGGCGACGGCCTGGTCGTCGGTCAGGGTCACGGTGTCGCCGGGCTTCATGTCCTCGCTGTGCATGTCGTCGGCGATGGTGACGGTCACGCCGCCGACCGCATGGTTGACGACCTTGATGGCGTCCAGGGTCACGCAGACGTACTCGTCGATCTCGGCACCGAGAAGCAGGGTGGAGACGGCAAGGACGGTATTGTCACAGCTCATCTCCCTTCCGTCCCCTTTGGCGTGAGCGTAGGCAATCTGCACCAGGGAGGTACCCAGGTCCCTTCCGTCCTCCGTCAGGTCTCTGACTTCGCAGACGGTATCGCGGTTGATGGGGATGCGCGTGTAGGTCTTTTCCTGTCTGTCGACCACCAGCACTTGCAGGAAATCACATTGGCCGCTGCCCTTGCTGTCCGTGCCGGGCGCCCGGACGGCGGTACTGTCCTCACCGATCAGGAGATAGGTGACGGTTTCGGGCTTCCGCCTGTAGAGGACGCCGTCGATCTCGATGAGGCCCTGTTCTACGGCCCGCTCAGGCTCTTCCGCCTGCGGCGCGAAGCGGTCAAGGATCCTGCCGCCGATCAGAAAGCCGAGGACGACCAGGAGGAGACCGGCGCCGAGGACAGCCGCCTTTTTCAGGACAGCCGCCTTCTTTTCCTGTCTGGAAAGGGGTCTGTGGGACATGGCGCCTCCGAATCAGCCGAAGAGGCTCTCAAGCATCACGGCGCCGCCGGCCGGATTCATGCGCTCGACGATCAAAAGGATCACGAGGAGCACGAAGACCACGCCGCTCGCTAAGTAGGTGTGCATTTTACTCATATTCTCTTACCTCCGAATGTTCAGAAGATCAGCGCCGAGGCGGTCCATCTCGTCCATGAAGCCGTCGCCCAGCTTCTTTCTGAGGACTGCCCTGCCCTCTCCCAGGTTCTGGACCCTGACGTCGCTCCTGTGGCAGTCGCTGCCCAGAAGCCCGATTCCTTTATATTTTAAGAGCTTCAATGCCGGCCCTCGCCGCTGCCACTTGAGCAGGGAACCGCTGTTCACCTGGACGATGGTGTCCATGTCCATGAGGTCGTAAATGAACCCCTTGTTCTCCCTGTACATGAGGAATCTTTCCAGGTGCGCCAGCATGACGCGGAAGCCGCGCCGCCGGATCAGGCGGTCCACCTCTTCTATGTCCTCCTCCTTCCAGGTCCGGAAGGGCATCTCGAGGAGAAGGATGTCGGTGCCCGCAAGGCATACCCTGTTGATGTCTGCGGCCCGGCTTATGCCGCTGAAGAATGCCACTTCCGCTCCAAGCAGGATGCGAGGCTTTGCGATATCGGTCCCGAGGACCTTTCTGTAAGCATCTTCGCGCCGTGCAAGAAAGTCGTCGATCCGGTCCCGGTCGGCATAGAAGTGAGGTGTGGCAACAAAAAAATCGACACCCTGGTCCTGAGTCATCGCAAGCATCCTTACGGATTCCTCAAGGCTTCGGCTGCCGTCGTCTATTCCCGGTAAAAAATGACTGTGAAAGTCGATAACGCTCATCTGGTCTTTTTCCGCCATGTTAAAGAGTAGATAACTTATGGAGAGCTGTGTACGGAACAGATACCGGAAATCCGGATTTGTGAAGCCCGATTTTTCCTCTGTGCCGTCAGAGCACAAACAGTAGAAACGGTCCGCACAAAAAAGCCTGACGCAGGCCGGCATCCGCCGCCGTAAGTCAGGATTGAAGATCTGTGTCACTATAAACGGCTTCCAATGAAAAAAAGCGGTTATCTACAAGACTCCCTCAACGCCTTAGAAAACATTATAGCGAAAAAAATCTGAAGTGCAAGTTCAAATTTTGTTGTCAAACTCAAAATAGTATGGGCATTCGCCCTTAAAATAGATATGTATCGAAAAGAAAACATGACATGAGGGAAACTCGCGGATATGGTGCGGAGAAATAAGACCCGGAATCCTGCAGGCGGGATTCCGGGTCTTAATGAAATGAACACGGGCAGGGCGTTAGGCTTACAGCCTCTCAGCCTTCTCGATGTCCAGGAAGTATTTGTAGGTGTCTACGGTCAGCTCGCCGCAGGCTGCCTCGTCGCAGGCGATGATGGCGCCGTTGTGCATCTGCAGGGCGCTGCAGGTCCACTTGTGGCTGACATTTCCCTCGACGGTCTTGGCGAGGGCGGTGGCCTTGTTGTGGCCGTTGATCAGGACCAGGACTTCCCGGGAATCAAATACGGTGCCGACGCCGACTGAGAGGGCCTGCGCGGGAACCTTCTCCGGATCATTGCCGAAGAAGCGGCTGTTCACGATCCTGGTATCCGAGGTCAGATTTCGGACGCCGGTGCGGGAAGCGAGGCTGGTGAAGGGCTCGTTGAAAGCGATGTGGCCGTC
>CACXEL010000230.1 GCA_902766655.1 uncultured Lachnospiraceae bacterium
GCTTCTCGTTCTCGCCGCCCTGCTTGGACAGGAGGTTCTCGATGTGCTCCACCGCCGGTGTGTCGATGGAGGAAAAGCCGAATTCGGCGTAAGTGCTGCGGATCAGGCTGATGCAATAGTTGCGCACGGCCATCTCCGCGGGCAGGATGTCTCGCATGCCGTTCACCGGCTTCTTGATCATTGTCATGTATTCATATCTCCTTCCTTGCCTGTCACCTGGGCCATGACCTGGCGCAGGATGACGGCGGTACTGTCTCCGATATTGGCGGTACCGCTCTCGTCCACGTGGAAAAGGGCAGCCGCCAGGTCTTCGTTTTCTGCGGCCTCCCGCATGAGTTCCCGGATCTCCGGCACCTCGGTGAGAAGCTCGATGTCGGATTCGGGAAAAACCACCTGATAGCTTGTCCCCACCCGGTGAATCACCCTCTGAAAAGCGAGAAATACTCTCATATCAAAATGGTCGATCTCACCGATCATGAGGGCGATCGCATCATCCATGGAAAAGCTCTTCCGGTAAGGCCGGTCGGTCGTGAGCGCCGCGAACACGTCGCAGACCCGGATGATCCGGGACCCGTAAGGAATCTTCTCACCGGCCAGATTGTCCGGATACCCCGACCCGTCGTAGTTCTCATGATGGAACCGTACCACCTCGCAGATATAGTCGCTGTATCCCAGTTCCTTCAGGATATCGTAGGACAGCATCGAGTGCATCCGCACGTACTTCATCTCCTCGATGACCAGCGGACTCACAAAGCAGGTCTCTCCCCTCAGATAATCTGTGAGCCTCAGCTTCCCGATATCATGAAGCAGCCCCGCCAGTGTCAACTCATAGACCTCCGCCTCGCCGAGCCCCAGCTCCGTCGCCAGGTCCCTCACCAGGCAGGACACATACGTCCCGTGGGCAAGCTCTTCCGTCAAATTATAGTCTACTATTCGCCCCATATTTTTCCCCGGTCAAGTATCATAACACCGCTTCCGGCACTTGTAAAGTCATCTCTGCGGCGGATCTTCCGCCTCTCTCCTGTCCGGCCGGGCCTTAAGCGTCGGACCCGGCGCCCCCAGCCATCCGCTCGAGGTAGGTCTTCACGTCCTTGGGATTGATGCGGCGCTCGATGCGGCCGTCAGGAAAGACGAGCTTGGTGGAGGCGCCGGAGCCGAAGGCCCGGATCTCCTGGAGCTCTTCCATGATCAGGATGTTGTAGAGACAGGCCTTGCCGGGGAGGGCAAAACCTGTGTTCTCGAGGCCGCCCTTCATGTTCTTCTGGCGATAGAGGTAGTAGGGAACCATGCCCATGCGGCGCGCAGCGTCGTAGGCGATCCCGATGATTTCCTCGGAATTCTCGAAGGAGAGCCCCTCGTAGCGCGTGTAATCGTCGATCAGGCCGGCCTCGTGGGCCTCCCGCAGCGATCTGGTAAGCCGCGAGGCCCGCTTGACCGCCAGGGAGTGGACGGTGAAGGAGTCAGGCATCAGGCGCTCGATCTCGGCGACCGTGTGGGCGACGTCGGCGGCAGTCTCACCGGGAAGCCCGAGGATGATGTCCATATTGATGTTGTCGAAACCCATCTCGCGGGCCAGGCCAAAGGCCCTGAACGTGTCCTCCACCGTGTGCCTCCGGCCGATCAGGTCTAGCGTCCGCTGGTTCATGGTCTGGGGATTCACTGAGATCCGGCTGATGCCGTGCCTGCGGAGGACAGCCAGCTTTTCGCGTGTGATGGAGTCTGGCCGACCGGCCTCCACGGTAAATTCAACGCATCCGCCCAGGTCCCAGGTCTCCTCGACGGCCGTCAGCAGCCGGTCCAGCTGCTCCGGCAGGAGGGACGTGGGAGTGCCGCCTCCGATATAGACGGTGGTCGGGGAGGGGCGGCCGGCAAGGCCGGTCCTCATTTCCCGGATCATGGCGTCCAGATAGTCGTCCATCCGCCTGCCCCAGACCGACGCGGGGCTGGAGGAGAAGGTGCAGTAAAGGCAGATGGAGGGGCAGAACGGGACGTTCAGGTAAAGGCTGAAGGTGTCCGGGCCAAGCGGAATGTCCCGGAGCAGCGCACGCTCGTTCTCCGCCACCTCGATGGCCAGGTCGATCTTCCCGTCAGACGCCAGGTAGTCCTCCCGGATCCGGCTGCGGATCTCCGCCCGCGGCATGCCCTCCTCCAGGTACTTCATGGGGATCTTGGTGGGCCGGATGCCGGACAGGGTCCCCCAGGGCAGCGTGTGGCCGGTATACGTGCTGAGCATGCCGTAAAGCTCCCGTTTCAGGCTGTCCTTGGCCGCCTTCCGGTCCGCATAGTCCGGAATATCGACGCACAGCAAAAGATCGCGGGCAGCTTCACATTTCTCCGTGTCGCTGTCCGTGAAAATGGAGACATCATCGTCCGGAAAGAAGCTCTTTACCAGAGAGTGGATGTCGTACATGAAATCATCTTTGCTGAGTCTTATGCCAATGTTCATTCGTCTATCCCGAAAATCCGTCTCTCCTGCCCGATGGAGGTGGTCCGCCCGTGTCCCGGCAGGACGGCCGTATCCAAAGGCAGGGTGAAATAGAGCCGCTTCCGGCTCTCAAGCATCTCCTCGTCAGAGCCAGTGGGCAGGTCCGTCCGGCCATAGCTGCCGAGAAAGAGGGTGTCGCCCGCTATGAGGAGCTTTTCCTCCTTCATATAGTAGCAGACGCTGCCGGCCGTGTGCCCCGGCGTAGCCATGACCTTGAAGGTGAAGCCCGCGTAATGGAGCTCATCCCCCTCGTCCACGGTCACGTCCGGGCGGACCGTGTAGTTCGGGTCGCCGAGCGGCGTGCTGTTGATGGAGGGGTCGCCCAGCATGCTCTCCCGGACCGAAGCCACGATGGGAGCATCCGGGAAGAGGGCCTTCAGTTCGTTGACCGCCAGAATGTGGTCGAAATGGCCGTGGGTCAGAAGGAAGGCTACAGGACGGGCATTGTTCTGACGAATGAGGTCGGCAAGCCGGGACGCGTCCCCGCCGGGGTCCGCGATGACGAGCTCACGGGTGTCTTCATTTTCAATAAAGTAGCAGTTGGTGTCGTAGAGGCCGACCACCCTGCCGTATAAGTGCAGCTTTGGCATATTCCCGCCTTTCAACCGGTCTTTCTGGTTATATCGAGGACACTGGGGATATTCATGAGGATCCGGATCAGTTCGTCCAGCTCACCCCTGGAGTGGACCTCAAAGCTGATATCGATGTTGGCCGTTCCCTGCCGAAGACTGTTCCTGGTCATCACATTCACGATGGAGATCTTGCGTTCAGAGAAGATCTTGGAAACGTCAGCCAGAAGGCCGGTCCGGTTGGCGCAGTAGATGCTGATCTCAGCCAGATAGGCGCTGCCCGTGCCGAGCTCGGGATTGTCCATCTGCCATTCCGCCTCCAGCAGCCTGGCACGGTCGTAGTCGTTCATGTGGATCAGGTTGATGCAGTCGGTCCTGTGGATGGTGACGCCTCTGCCGCGGGTGATATAGCCGACGATCTCGTCGCCCGGGATCGGGCTGCAACACTTGGCAAAATGGACCGCCAGGTCCTTCATTCCCTTGACAATGATGCCGCTCCTGCCCTCCTTGCGGACCAGGGGCAGCTTCTCCTTGTTGTGGGAAATGACCTCCAGCACCTCCTGGTCGGTGATGTTCCTGGCCTTTTCCTTCTCATAGGCGTCGATCATGCGGTTGACGACCTGGCCCTCCTTGAGCCCGCCGTAGCCGATGGTCGCCAGCATATTGTCCAGTTCCTTGAAGCCGTAGCGTTCCAGAGCCGGATTCAGGTATTCCGGCTTCAGGAGCTCGCTTATGGAGTAGCCCTTGTTCTTGGCATAGGCGGTGATCAGCTCCCGCCCCTTGTCGATATTCTCCGACTTGAGCTGCTTGCGGAACCACTGGTTGATCTTGTTCTTGGCCTGGGTACTCTTTACGATCTTGAGCCAGTCGCGGCTGGGGCCCTTGGCATTCTGGGAGGTGATAATCTCGATCTGGTCGCCGGTCCGCAGGATATATTCGATGGGGACAAGCTTCCCGTTCACCCTGGCGCCCACCATCCGGTTGCCGACGGCGGAGTGGACGCTGTAAGCGAAGTCCACCGTACAGGAGCCGTTGGGCAGGGCCTTGACGTCGCCCGCCGGCGAGAAGACGTAGACGTTGTCCGAGAAGAGATTCAGGTCGGACTTGAGCAGGGACATGAACTCCCGGTTGTCCGACATATCCCGCTGCCATTCCAGGATCTGGCGCAGCCAGGCCAGCTTCTCCTCCTCGTTGTTGCCGGAATCGGCCACGCCGTTGGAAGCCTCCTTATATTTCCAGTGGGCGGCGATACCGTATTCAGCCGTCCGGTGCATGTCCTCGGTCCGGATCTGGACCTCGAAGGGCATACCGCCCGGCCCGATCAGTGTCGTGTGGAGGGACTGGTACATATTGGGCTTGGGCATGGCTATGTAGTCCTTGAAGCGCCCGGGCACCGGTTTGAACATCTCATGGACCATGCCGATGGCTGCATAGCAGTCAGGAATCGTATCCACGATGATCCGGACCGCATAGAGGTCGTAGATCTGGTCGATGGTCTTCTCCTGGTTGACCATCTTCTTGTAGATGGAGAAATAATGCTTGACGCGGCCCTTGACGGATCCCCGCAGCTGATAGTCGTCAAGCCGCTTGCGAATGACCGTCACGATGCTCTCGATGAAGCGCTGGCGCTCGGCCACCCGGGAGTCCATCTCCTCCACCAGCTGCTGGTAGATATCCGGATGTATGAACATGAGGGCCCGGTCGTCCAGCTCATTCTTGATCTTGGCGATACCCAGCCGGCCGGCGATGGGCGAATAGATGTCCAGGGTCTCCCTGGCGATCTCCTTCTGCTTCTCCGGCTTCATATACTGGAGGGTCCGCATGTTGTGGAGACGGTCCGCCAGCTTGATGATGATGACCCGGATGTCCTTGGCCATGGCCAGGAACATCTTTCTCAGATTCTCGGCCTGCTCCTCGACCTTGTCCCGGTGAAAGCCGATCTTGCCCAGCTTGGTGACGCCGCTGACCAGGAGCTCCACCTCGCTGCCGAACTCGCGCCGGATGTCCTCCTCGGTGAAGGTCGTATCCTCCACGACGTCGTGGAGCAGCCCGGCCGCTATGGTCTCCTTGTCCATCTCCAGGTCAGACAGGATCATGGCCACGCTCAGCGGATGCACGATGTAGGGCTCTCCGGACTTGCGCCGCTGGTTTGCATGTGCCTCGCTGGCGAGGTCGTAGGCCTTTTTGATCATAGTCATATCGTCGGAAGGATGGTATTTTAAGACCTTCTCCCTGAGCTGGGCATAGAGCTCCTCCGGCGTCTTGAACTCACCCGGGTTGATGATATCCTTCCCTTCCTTATTCTGCTGTAGAAGCGGTGTACTTTGGAGTTTGCTGGTTGCGATTTCTTCTGACATAGGAACCTCCGGAGTCTCATTTGACGGAACAGCGTCCGGGGCCTTTGGCGGCCGCCGCTGCCATGACTGCTTTTCCGCTTTTGCGACCGGGGAGAAACACACCGGGCGTTTTCTCCCACTGAGATAAAAATACATCAAACCGGGGCCGACGGTCAGCCGGCTCCGGTCTGTTCCTTATTGCTTGAACGAATTATACTCTCAGGAAATAAATCCCTTCCGCCTTCCGGCCTCGTCCCCTTTACTTGCCTTCGTAAACAATGACGCTTTCCACGTCGTAGTCCTTCAGTTTCTCCCTGCCGTTCAGACCGGCCAGCTCCATGAGGAAGACCATCTTGACGACCTTGCCGCCGAGACGCTCGATCATATGGGCCGCTGCCTGGATGGTGCCGCCCGTGGCGATCAGGTCGTCAATGAGGACCACCTTCTGGCCCGGCTTGATGGAGTCCTTATGCATCTCGATGGTAGCTGTGCCGTACTCAAGATCATAGGTCTCGGAAATGGTCTCACAGGGAAGCTTGCCCTTCTTGCGGACCAGAACGAAAGGCTTGTGCAGGTTGTAGGCGACCGGCATGCCGAAAATGAAGCCCCTGGACTCCGTTCCGGCAATCACGTCAAAGTCAAGACCCTCCAGCTTGGCCTGGATGCCGTCGATGGCAAGCTTCAGTCCGTCCGCATCCTGAAGGACGCTGGTGACGTCCCGGAACATGATGCCGGGCTCCGGGAAATCGGGGATCGTTCTTACATAATCTTCCACTTTGGTACTTTTCATGGCTTTCTCCTCCAGTCTGCGCCGCTGGCGCCGGTTCCATATTGTACGCGGAAGCGACGGGCCGGGGCCTTTCCGCAGAAGTTCCCTGACGGCCGCCCGCGAACGAGAGGAAGGCGATCATCCCATTCCTCCCCGTTTCCGAGTTCCGATCCGGCCCTCACGTGGGCCGGTCCCACACCGTTTTGACTGTAAAACGGTTTTTTTAGGAAAATATTATAGCATTATTCAGCCATTAATTAAAGTGCGATATTACAATTTGGATCCTTCTCTGCCCATTGAAATCGTTGTAAGCCGGACAGTAGGCCACCGACAGCTCCGGACTTTTCTCGATCCGCTTCATGAGGGTCTCCGTTTCCCCGAAAAAGACTGCGTCCATGGCGTTCCCCCGGACGCGGGCCTGGAAGCCCAGACGTGCCGGATCCGCGTCCCCGCCCGAAGCCATGGAACGCACCCGGGCCTTCAGCACATTGCGGCCGGCCCCGAAGATCCTGGGATGCTCAAAGAAAACGCTCTTTTCCGCGAATACAGGCTTGGGATTGCCCTTCCCGAAGGGCTCGAGCAGCTTCAGCTCCTCCAGCAGCCGGTCGGTCACATAGGAGATGGGCATAGGTACGTCTATGAGGATCCGTTCCTGGAAGTCCTCCTCACCCAGGGGACACAGAGCATTCAGCTCCCGTCGGAAGGCGTCCACGTTCTCCCTGGGCAAGGTGAGCCCGGCCGCCATAGGATGGCCGCCGAACCTGGTCAGGAGATGGGCGACTTCCGTAAGCGATTCGAACATGGAGTAATTCTCCGTGGACCGGCCGGAGCCCTTGACGCCGTCCTCTCCCTCTGTGAGGATAAAGCACGGATGATGGTATTTCTCACGGATCCTGCCGGCCACGATGCCGGCCAGGCTCTCATGGAGATCCGGCAGATAAACGATCAGGATCTTGTCCCGGATCAGACCTTCCTCCTCCACGATCCTGACGGCCTCTTTGACACCGGTCTCCGTCATGGCCTTGCGGCTGTCATTGAGGTCCTTGAGTTCCTGGGCGATGCCTGCCGCCGCGGCGGGATTGGTCTCCTCCAGCAGGGCCAGGGCCCGCATGGCGGTGTTGAGCCGCCCGCTGGCATTGAGGCAGGGACCGAGGATGAAGCCTATATGGTAGGTGTCCAGGGCCTCGATCGGAATCCTGCAGACTCTGGCCAGAGCCTTGAGACCGACGTTGCCTGTCCTTCGCAGGCGCTCCAGCCCTTCCTTCACAATGATCCGGTTCTCTCCCGTCAGATCGACGATGTCGCCGACGGTGGCGAAAGCCGCGTACTGGAGCAGGTCCATCTCCGGATCCCCGCCCAGAGCCAGGACCAGCTTCCAGGCGATGGCCGCCCCGCACATCTCCCGGTAGGGATAGGTGCAGTCGGAGCGCTTGGCATCGATGACTGCGTCGGCGCCGGGCATCTCCAGCACTTCATGATGGTCGGTCACGATGGTCGTCATTCCCAACTCCCTCGCAAGGTCCATCTGGGGGCCGGCGGAAATGCCGTTGTCGACCGTAACGATCGTATCGATTCCGTCCAGCGCGGCGTCACGCACGATGTGTTCATTTATCCCGTACCCGTCCCGGACACGGTCCGGGATCCGGATATCCGCTCTGGCCCCGAGTTCCGTAAGGCCCCTTTTCAGGATGTAGGAAGCCATGATCCCGTCTATGTCGTAGTCGCCGACCACGCGGATCCGCTTCCCCTCCTCTATCTTTTTCTTTAAAATGCAGACCGCCCTGTCCATGTCCGGGAGACCCATGGGATCGTGAAGGTAGCTGAGCCCCCCGCGAAGATACTCCTCGATAGCCTCGTCCCCCACAATGTCCCGGTTGCGGATGAGGCGGGCGGTCACCGGATCGATCCCGAATTTCCTGGCGATGGCGTAAAAGTCCGCCCGCTTGGCGGCCACCATCCATTTTTCCTTTGCCAACTCATTCACCTCCGTGTCCTGAAGTCAACAGTATTCATTGCGCGTGTCCGCATCGCAGCCGACCGGCCGCGGGCACTGGGAATGCACGCTCAAACGTCCGCTCCGCCATACACCTGAGGACATTGGCGGGGACAGGGTCTTCTGCATCCCAGTCACCTGTCTTCCCGGCATGAAAGAAAAGATCTGCGCCTTTGAAAAAAGCTGTCGTATTTCCCGCAGGCCGCGCCCCCTCTTGCAGGGAGGCGCGGCACCGCCGATCTATACGACAGCCGTCATGTATTACTTCTTTTTCTTCTTGCGGATGACGTTGGGGTTGCTCGCGCTGCGGATACCGCCGTTGTCAGCCGGATTCGCGGCGTTGACAGCTTCGCGGGCAGCTTCCCGCTCAGCCTTGGCTGCAGCCTCCTTATAGGGAGCGGCGTCCTTGCCCAGGTTGGTCCTCATGAGGTACCAAAGCGGGGCGGTCAGGAAGACTGAGGAGAAGGTACCGGCGACGATACCGACCAGCATCGGCAGGGTGAACTCCTTGATGGAGGCCACACCGACCACGTAAAGGATGACGATGGAGGAGAAGGTCGTCAGGTTCGTGAAGATGCTTCTCGTCAGTGTCTGGTTGTCGGAGAGGTTGACCAGAGCCTTGAGATTGCCGTTCTTCGGGAAGCCTTCCAGGTTCTCACGGATACGGTCGAAGATGACGATGGTCGAGTTGATGGAGTAGCCGAGGATGGTCAGCATGACCGCGATGAAGGAGTTGCCCACCGGGATCCGCAGGATGGCGTAGGCCGTCAGTGTGATCAGCACGTCGTGGATCAGGGCGATGACGGCTGCGGACGCGAAGCGGATGTCATGGAAGCGGATGAAGATGTAGAGCAGCATGAGGGCGACGGCGATGACGACGGCCAGGATGGCTGCATTTCTCATCTCGGTTCCGACAACTGCGGAGATGTTCTCGGTGGTGACAGCGCCTTCGGCGACACCGAAGTTTTCGGTCAGGGCGTTGGTCAGGTCAGTCCTCTCGTCCGGTGTCAGAGTCCTGGTCTTGATGATGACCTGTTTGGAGTTGACGACAGTCTGATAGCTGATGTCGTTGTCCCCGGTGATGGCGGAGACGACCGGCGTCACCTGGCTCTCCAGCTCGGCGAGGGAGTAGTCCTCGTTGAAATCAACGGTGGTGGCGGAGCCGCCCAGGAAGTCAAGGCTGAAGTTCAGGGCACGTCTGCCGCCGGCAGCGTTCACGCCCATGGCGATGATGCCGCAGGCCAGAACGACGGCCATGATGGAGTAGGTGATCTTCCGGATGCCAACGAAGTCGATGTTGGTGATCCTCTTCTTCCGGGCCCAGAGCTTCTGGTCCCTGGCGCCGAGCGCGTAGACAGCCAGAACAATGACTCTGGATACGAAGCATGCAGTGAAGAGGGAGAGGGCGACACCGATGGCCAGTGTCATGGCGAAGCCCTTGATGGTGCCGGTGCCCAGGGCTCCGAGAACGGCGGCTGCGATCAGGGTGGTCACGTTGCCGTCGATGATGGCGCTCATGGCCTTATGGAAGCCGGAGCGGATGGCGCCGAGCACGGATGTGCCCTGGGAGATCTCCTCGGAGATACGGGTGTAGATGATAACGTTGGCGTCGACGGCCATACCAATGGAGAGGATGATACCGGCGATACCCGGGAGGGTCAGCGTCAGGTCGAAGGCGTTCAGCAGGACCAGGATGAGAGCCGCGTAGAGCACCAGGACGAAGGAGGCGATGACGCCCGGAAGGAGGTAGACGATGATCATGATCAGGCAGACGATGCCCAGGCCGATGGCGCCGCCGATGAGGGAGGTGCGCAGGGCTTCCTGGCCGAGGGAGGCGCCGACCACGTTGGACCGGATCTCATTCAGGGTCAGGGACAGACCGCCGATGCGGATGAAGGACGCCAGCTGGTTGGCCTCCTCCATGGAGGACATGCCTTCGATGATGCAGTTGCCGTCCGTGATGGCGGAGTTGACTCTCGGGACAGAGACGAATCTGCCGTCGTAGTAGATACCGATGGTCTCGCCCTTGGCGACAGCCTTGCGGGTGGCCTCCGCGAAGGCCTCCGTGGCGGACTTGTTGAAGGAGAGTCGGACAACGTA
>CACXEL010000231.1 GCA_902766655.1 uncultured Lachnospiraceae bacterium
GGAAGCTCCCCCTGAAGTCTTCGGTCCGTGATCCGGACCGCAACATTGATGGGACCATTGTACCACTTTTTCAGACGTGTGGCCATGATTATTCGCACAATTCTCCCACTGCCCGGCTCCCCATCCGGGCATGCGGCAGGGTGCGGAGCCCGCTGCTCCATCCATCCTGACCAACCGCATATCGCTCCCTTCGGACACGCAAGGAATGCGGCCGGCAGCATAAAAAATATGCCGGCACATGGCCGGCATATCCCAAAATATAAGGCAAATCAGTTGTTCATATCGGCGATATAGAGGTTGGACATGGCGATGTCCGCAAGCTCCTGGTCGAAGAAGTCCGCATAGGAGGACACGCTGTAGAGCAGGAAGTATCCGTCCGTCTCCACGAGCAGGACCTCGGTGAACTGGCTGTCCTCCTCAACGCCGCTCATGTAGGTGGCGTAATAGGTCGGATAGGTGAACTGGGCAGAGTAAGCCGAGCTCTGGGAAACGTTCAC
The DNA here is from genome assembly GCA_902766655.1 of uncultured Lachnospiraceae bacterium. Classification (GTDB taxonomy): domain Bacteria; phylum Bacillota; class Clostridia; order Lachnospirales; family Lachnospiraceae; genus Chordicoccus. The sequence continues at coordinate 498 of CACXEL010000231.1, forward strand.
GTCACGGATGGTATCCTTGTAAAGCTTGTCGAGGACAGCTTCCGCCAGCTGCTCTTCCTTTGCATCCGTCTCCGGTGTGGCCACAGACTGGTTCACGAAGGTGGTCTGAATGCCCTCGCTCATGACGGAGGACTCGTAGTAGTAGGTACCGTCCTCAAAGTTCTGGGCGGGCTCGGACTCAAGGCCGGTGAAGCCGGTCACGCCTGCGATGACCAGATTGTTCTTCCCCCCCTTCTGGACGGGCTTTTCGGTCTGGCCTTCCGCCGGCTTCGCGGGCTCCGCTGCGGCGGGCGTCGGGGTCGCGGTGGGCTCGGCGGTCTCTTCGGTCCCGGTGCCCTCGGCAGTCTCAGCGCCTTCCGTCGTCTCTGTATTTTCTGTATTCTCAGTGCCTTCCGCGTTCTCCGTACCCTCGGTCCCCTCCGTGGTCTCTGTGCCCTCCGTGGTCTCGGTGCCTTCCGCCGTCTCACCGTTCTCGCCGGTAGTTTCGGTGGTCTCATTTTCCGGAGTCTCGGCGGCGGCTACGTCCACAAAGGTGGAAATGACAGCCGGCACGTCCGCGTACATGCTCTGGTACTCGGCCTCCTTGTCCGGATCGTCCGGATACGGTTTGAGGGACGGATAGAGGACATAGAACTGGGTGCCATCAAGGAGCGGCGGCAGGACCGTCACCTGATATTCGTCAGCATACTCGGATCCGTCTCCGTAGAGGATGGAGAAGAGCCATCCCGAGTAGCCGGGGGCCTGTACGCCGCGGCAGTAGAAGGAATCGCCGGATCCGAAGGCTTCAAAGTTGTAGCGATCTTTCCAGCTCTCCGGGAACTCGATCTTATAGCCGTGTTCGCTCACATATACGATGTTGGTGCCTTCCCAGGCCGCAGCCCCTTCGGGCTCCGGAGTGGGTGTGGGTTCAGGGGAAGGGGTAGGCTCGGGCGTTGTCTCGGGCTCGACCACCTCAGGTGTGACGACCGCATCCTCGCCGGACACCGTCTCGACCGGCGTCACGGTCTCTGCCTGTTCCTCGGCCGGGGCTGCCTTCCTGCATCCCGCCAGTGCCATGACGGCGCATAAAACCAGCGCCGCGACTTTTGTCTTTTTCATTTGTATTACCTCCTTAAAAGCTTACCCTACAAGGGCTGACCTTTCGTCGATCTTGTTCTGGACCCTTTCCTTCTCATCTCCCTCCAGCGGCGTAGGCTGGTAATTGTTGATGGAGTAAGAGGAAGAAACTCTGCAGGGAATGGTGACGATGTCCCCGGATTCGATCAGTTCGCCGTTCTGGAACGTGAAGCGCTGCTGTACGATCATGCAGTCCGGGTCCGTGGGATGGGCATTACCGCCAAAGCAGAAGTTCCCTACACTGTAACAGATATATTTTCCATTGTACTTCTCGATACCCTGGATGACGTGAGGATGATGCCCGATGACCAGGTCCGCCCCATTGTCGATGGCCATTCTTCCCAGGGCCACCTGGATGTCGGTGGGTTCCTTCGAGAGCTCGTCCCCCCAGTGAAGGTGGACGATGATGAGGTCCGGATCCTCCGCCTTGACCTTCTCCAGCATTTCCAGCATTGGATACTGGGTGTCCATGCCGTCGAAGATCTCCAGAAAGCCGATCATACCGACCTTGATGCCCTTGACGTCCACCACCGCATACCGGTCATGACCGAAGGTCGCGATCCCGGCCTCCTCCAGGTAGTGAATGGTGTCCGTATAGCTGTCGTAGCCGTAGTCCTGGTAGTGGTTGTTGGCCAGATTGGCCGCCTCCACCGATGACCCGCTCAGGATCTGCACGTAGGATGGGTCCGCCTTGAAGGCGTAGGTCTTGTCGTACCTGTCCTCCGAGTAGGTGAGGGTGCCCTCGAAGTTCACCATGGTCAGGTCGTCGTTCTCGAAGATGCCCCGCACGTTGTCAAAGAAGTAGTCGAAGGTGCCAACCTCGTCATACTTGGCCGGCATGCTGGTGGAATAATCCGCGTGCTCGTCCTTGCCGAAGGTGCAGTCGCCGGCCGCTGTGACCAGGATGCTTACCGGCTCCGGCGTCGGGGTCGGGGTGGCCGGTATCGTCGGGGTCGGGGTGACGTCCGCCGGGGTCTCTTCCTCAGGGCCGGGACCGGTCGTCATTTCCTCCGTCGTGACCTGGCTCTGCACAGCTTCTGTCCCGCCCGTGGTCTCACGCGACGGTTTTTTCCTTACGACGGAGACCACCACCGCAATCAGCACTAAAATGAGGACCAGGACAGCGCCGCAGCCGAACATGAAGATTCTCTTCTGCTGGGCCTTCTTTTTCGCCAGGGCCCGGCGCCGCCGCATGGCCTGCCGCTCTTCCGGCGTCATCTCCCTGGTGTTTTTGTCCGGCACCTTTTTCTTTCCCTCAGGCCTGCCGGACACGGACTGTTTCGCCCCGTCCCTGCCCGGCGCCTTCCGGTCTCC
>CACXEL010000232.1 GCA_902766655.1 uncultured Lachnospiraceae bacterium
CTCACGACGAATGGAGGCGGGAGTATATGACGCTGGAAGAACGTGACGAACAGATGCGTGAGGAAGGGCGCCAGGAAGAACGCGAAAAGAGACTCGAAGCCGAGAGGGCGGCCGCAAAAACTCTGGACCAGGCAGCAAAGGCTATCAGAACAATCATGGATATCCGGAAGCTCTCCGCAACAGAAGCAATGGACCTTCTTGATATCCCGAACGAGGAACGAAGCCGGTATCTTTCAAAGCTGTCCTGATTTATCCTCATCAGCAATAAAAAAGCACAGAAGAGCTGCTGTCGGAACTGTGATCCGGTGGCAGCTTTCTGTGCTTTTTGTGGCGCATTCCTGGCGCAGCGGGATGGGGCAGGAGCTCCTTCTGTACGTCTTGTCAGACGAAGCAGCATTTCGGCCCGGACAGGCCAGAGTGAGAAGGATATGCGGCGGGAAAGCCGCAGGGCGCAGATCGGACAGGGGAGTTCTGCCTCCTCTGTCCGATGTCCTGAAATGATGAGTATGATGAAGGAATGCTCAGGAAATACCGGTCACGCGAGGGCGGCACCCAGGGCTTCGCAGGCGGCGACGGCATCGTCGTCGGGAGCTTCGTTGGCCATGACGCTCTCGGCGGCCAGTGTCACGCCGGCGCCGGCGATGTCGGCTTCCCAGGTGCGCATCCACTCACCGTCTCCCCAGCCGTAGGAGCCGAAGAGAGCGACCTTCTTGCCGGCGAGAGAGTCCTTGAGGGAGTCGTAGGTGGGCTGGAACTCGGAATCCTCGAGCTCCTCGGCGCCCATGGCCGGGCAGCCGAGGGCTACGCCGTCGTAAGATGTGACGTCGACGTCAGAACCATCGGCGACGATGAGATCGACGTCAGCCCCTTTGGCTTTGGCACCACCTGCTACGGCATTGGCCATGGCTTCTGTGTTTCCTGTCTGACTCCAGTAAATAACGGCTACTTTCATTTTTGATCGACCTTTCTTGTAAGCGTTTGATCAGACTGACAATGGATGACTGATGGAAAAGTGTCAGTCAGATGCTGGTTAGTTGACCTTACTACATTAGCATATACTAACTGCGTTCGCAAGATACAATTCACTGTGGAGGCGTTTTATTTTGGCTCCAAAGGGACTAGGCGGGCAGGGATTTCATTTCTCCGGGACTGCCAGGGAGTCGAGGGAGCAGCCTTTTTTGAACAGGCGGCAGTAGGTGGTGGTGCAGCGGGCGTAGAGGTCGAACTTGCGGCGGGCGGCGTCCGCGTCACCATAGACCTTCCAGACGCCGGAGCACTTGTAATTGCGGGCGTGGTTCTCGATGAAGCCGCGCACGTCCTCGGGCGGGTAGGAGAGGAAGAGGCCGATTTCATGGGGAAAATCGGCGCTTTCCCCCAGTCGCCGCATGAGGGTGGTCAGGCAGGCGCACCGGCTTACGTTTTCGTAGCCAGCCTCTCGGAGGATGCGGAGGGCATCCGCGTCCGTCAGATCCCGCCGAAGTCTGTCCGGGCGGAAGAGATAGAGGAGGGCGCGGCCGTTCGAGACGCGGAGCGGCATGATGCAGAGCCCTTTTTTGGCCAGGCGGCGGTTGAGCCGGCGGACGTCCTCCATGATCTCGCTCCGGGAGGAGCAGGGGCAGGAGAAGAGATTACCGGTCTTGATCCCGGCCAGGGTGGGTGAGCAGTGCCGGATCAGCAGTTCCTCGGACATAGGTCATATTCCTCCATAACATGATTAGGGTGAGGTTTTGCGACTTCGGCTGTCTTGCGGCCAGGACATGCGCTCTCCGCATGCCAGGCACTGGGCGGGCCTTCGGCTGTCTTGCGGCCAGGACATGCGCTTTTCGGCACGCCAGGCACCGGGCAGGCCTTCAGCCGTCTTGCTGCCGGGACATGTGCTCCGGTGCGCCAGGTGCCGGGAGCGGTTTCAGCCTGCGTAGGCTTCCAGAACGCCACGCAGGGCCGAGATGGAGCTTGACTGGCATCGGGCGATGGTAGTGTTGGTTCCCTTGAGCTCTGCCATGGCGCTGTGGACCATCTTGTGGGACATGGTGCTGGTCATGAAGATGGTCAGGTCCGGCCGCCCCAGCTTGTTCTTCAGTGATCCGATGGGCCGCACGAAGACCTTGGCCCGGCAGCGGTATTCCCTGCACAGGTCCTTGTACTGGCGCTCCATACATTCGTTTCCGCCGAGGATGAGTACACTCATAGATACCTCCGAAATTAGTGCTAACTAACCAACGGCTATATTTTTCGCCCCGGGAACGGGTCCGCGGGGCTCAGAAAACAGGAGGTTAGTTATGTATAACTTGCTTGATGATTGCATACTATCAGATACTGGCTGAAAATGCAACCCTTTTTTCTTTCCGGGATAAGCCGGCCAGGATGATTCATGGCCACGGCCCGATCGCATGGAGCCGGATACGTGCGTGTGGCCCGGCAGCCTTTGAGAATGCCCGGGTATCCCTCATCTGCCGGTTCGGCAGAACATATGATTGACAAGAGTCCGCATTCCATACTATAAAGAAATGGTTGCACGGAGAACAATAATTCGGAACAGACTGTGATATCAGAGAGAGGCACGATCATGAACAAAACGGGAGCCGCCGGGCGGTTCGACTATCCTTCCTTCTTCAAGAGCCTGGCCGTCATCGCCATCCCGGTGGCCATGCAGAACCTGTTGACCACCACGGGCAGCATGGTGGACACCGTCATGCTGGCCCGCCTGGGCGAGCGGACCGTGGGGGCGGTGGGCCTCTGCGCCCAGTTCTCCAGCCTCATGTTCAGCTCCTACTGGGGCTTCGTGGGCGGCGGTACCCTTTTCATGTCCCAGTTCTGGGGCGCCAAGGACGACGACGGGCTCAGAAGGTCCTACGGCGTCACGCTGACCTTGGTCATGCTGGTGGGCTTTATTTTCGGCGCGGCGGCGGTCCTGGCGCCGGGCTTCATCATGGGCGTCTACACAGACAAGGAGGCGATCAGCGAGATCGGCATACGGTACCTGAGCGTGGTGGGCTTCGCCTACCCCATCCAATGCTTCACGGTGGCAGTCAGCACCCTGCTCAGGTCCACAGAGCGGGTCAAGGTGCCGCTCTACGCCAGCATCGCGTCGGTCTTCTGCAACTGCTTCTTCAACTATGTCCTCATTTTCGGCCGGTTCGGCGCGCCCAGGCTGGGCGTCGTGGGCGCGGCCTGGGGCACCATCATCGCCTCCTGCGTGAACCTGGCGATCATCGTGCTCTACGCCGTGGTGAATCGTCTGCCTTATATCTTCGAGTTCGGCAGGATCTTCCGCTTCAGCGGGGCTTTTGTACGGGAATACCTGGTGAAATGCTTCCCCATCCTCATGAACGAGATGGCCATGGGCGTCAGCAACATGCTGATCAACATCGTCCTCGGCAGGCAGACGGCGGAGGCCATCGCGGCGGTGGCCATTTATCGGACCATCGAGGGGGTCGTCATTTCCTTCTTCAGCGGCTTCTCCAGCGCTGCCTCCATCCTGGTGGGCAAGGCGGTGGGCGCCGGGCGGCACGAAGAGGCCTACAGGAACGCCTTCCGCATCATCTACTTCACGAGCCTGGGCATCGCGGTGACCGGGGCAGTCATCATGATGCTTCACTGGCCCCTCTTCACGGTCATGGGCCTCTCGGGCGAGTCCTTCGAGATCTGCACCTTCCTCTGCGGCTACTACCTCCTGGTGGCGGTCATCCGCATGGGCAACTGGCAGCAGAACGACGTCTTCCGCGCGGGCGGGGACCCGGCCTTCGGCAGCATCATGGAGATCACCTTCATGTACCTCATGGTCATCCCGCTGGTCTACATCTGCCAGTTCGTGCTCCACGCGCCCTTCAAGGTGGTCTTCCTCATGGTCTACTCCGACGAGCTGATCCGGTATTTCATCATGCAGCGGCGGCTTTACTCGGGCAAGTGGATCCGGCCGGTCTCGGAGGCCGGCAAGGCCACCATCGACGCCTTCCGCGCCGAGCACAATATAGTAATGTGAAGGACAGGGCATTCTGCAGGAGGGGAGGGACCTTTTTCTCAAAAATCCGGAATTTTGAGAAAAAGGTCCCTCCCCTCCTGCAGAATGCCCTGTCCTTCACAAAATCCCCGCGGTAGGGCGAGAAAACGTCCGGGAGCACGCCAGCCTCCAGGCACATGCAGCCGTGTACCGCTCCGTCGGTCTTGAGGAGATCGTCGGAGGCGGACGGCCGAAAGACAACAAGAGAACATCATAAAGAGAAAGGCCCTCTGTGCTTAGCTTGATCAGGCCTGCAGCACAGAGGGCCTTTTTTTGTCCCGCCGGCTGCTGTCATAGAAGGCCCGGAGAAATCGGGGAAGCCGCGACGAGCAGGGGCAAAAGCAGCGCAAGGATTAGCGGCGGCGAGACGGGAATATGACAGAATGACTAGTAAAAGCGACATATCGCTATGATTACCGGACGATATCTGCAGGTATAATCAGAAACGAACAATTATTGAGCGGGTATTGATATGCGACAAAAAAACACCTGGAGGCACACTTCGGCCTTTCGGTGAGATGGAAAGCCTGTTTATCTCAGTGGGAGAAGACCTCCGCCGGCAAGGTGGCGATCATCTCACGCTTATCTCAGTGGGAGGCAGATCTCCCGCTTGGGAAACGCTCCGCGGGAATGTGCGTCGGATTCGGTACGGAATAAAGCCGGCCGGCACTGACATGGATCCTGCGCTTTTGTTCCGCGGGCAGGACATGAGTATATTTGAGAAATCGGGAGGCAGATTATCGGAATATGGCGGATAATTCATTCTTTTACAAGACGAACAGGCGGAGATTCAGCGATCTTTTCTTTTGCTTCTGCGGCTATGAGGCCTGCGAACCGCTGCACAGCTTCGGACCGGCGGTCAGGCCTACCTACCTGATCCATTTTATCCTTTCGGGCAAGGGTACTTTCTATACCTATTCAGACGATACGACCTACCATCTGGAGGCCGGCGAAGGGTTCCTCATCGAGCCCGGAAAGCAGACATTTTATCAGGCGGACGCCACCGACCCCTGGCGGTATCTCTGGGTGGGCTTCAGCGGGAAGCTGGCGGAGGAGTTCATTTCCGGAATGGGCCTGGGGAACAGCTCGGTGATCTTCCGGAGCCGGCACGGCAAGGATTTCCAGGAGATCATCTTCGAGATGCTCCGCCACAACATGGGCGAGGACATGGACGAGCTGATTCTCGAATCCCTCCTCTGCCGTTTTCTGGCGATTCTGACCGGCGACGTGTCCGTGGAGAGCCCGGACGGGAAGAGAGGGAACGAGTACGTCCGCAAGGCCATCGAGTTCATCCAGAACAACTATTCCAGGCCGATCCGCGTCCAGGACGTGGCCAGCTACGTGAATATCAACCGCGGCTACCTCTACGCCCTCTTCAAGGAGGAGCTGGAGATGTCGCCGCAGCAGTACCTGAGCAACCTCCGGCTGACCAGGGC
>CACXEL010000233.1 GCA_902766655.1 uncultured Lachnospiraceae bacterium
CCCCGTCGACCCGGGCTACCCAGCCGGCATCGTAGGGCACTGCGAGGAAGAGATACCCTTTCCCGGAGGCAGCCAGCGCAGCCTGAACGGTGCCGCCAAGCTTCTCGTCGTTCATGTAGACCACGCTCTCAGGGTCGCGTTCCTCCCAGCTGACCTCCACGGACATGGTCTGGGCGCCGGCGTCGTATTCTTCGGCCCGGGCCAGGGCTTCCGCCCTGTAGAAGGAAGCGATGGAGGCAACGTCTTCATATTTATAAAGGGTCAGGTCCCCGAACCGGCCGGCCTCCGCGGCGCCGGAGACGGAATCCTTGGAGAGGACGTAGCGGATGCCGAGGAGATGGGCCTGGTCTTCATTTTCCATGCCGGAAATGTAGTCGAAGCCCGCATCCGTTGCCAGCTGCGGCCAGTATTTTTCCGCATAGGCCGTCAGATTCCGGCCGGGTGCGTTCGTCCCAAGGCTCACGGAGTGATAGTGCTGGATGAGGGCATCCATCCCGTCCGTGGCTGTAAAGGTCTTCTCGATCCGGAAATACCCCTCAGGCTCTTCCGTGGAAATGAAAGCCAGCGCCTGCTCCACCGCATCGTTTTTTGTGACGGCGCCCCAGCTTCCGTAGCCCGTGGACACCATCCGGCATCCCTTGGCAAAGGCGAAGAAATCAGCTCCCAGGACAGCCAGGGTCAGGATGAGGATCAGGAGAACGGCTGCCGCGCTTTTTTCCGGCTTCCTGTAGGCAAGAACGATCAGAACGATCAGGCCGGCCAGGCAGACGCCCAGGGCGGCCGTCAGGAAAATGGTCTTTGCTCCCGGAAGGCCGGCGAGAACGCCCGTCACCTCCGCAAAACCGCTCTTAAGCAAAACCAGGAAGGCATCCGCAAGGGCCTGCGGGGCAAGTGGCGTGTCTGTCCTGGCCAGAAGAGACGGCAGGGAAACGCCCGCGGAGACAGCTGCCCCGAGGCAGGAAGACCAGACATAGCCGAAAAGGGCATTCAGGCGGCCGGGTATGCTCCGCCCCCGGACCAGGATGGCCCTGACCAGCGTGTATACAAAGCCGCCCGCCGTAAGGACCAGGGCGAAGCGGATGTCACAGATGAAGGCCAGGAGCACGCTGAACGTGATGAGTCCCCACCTGCGGGCCTGGCGGACAGACCGCTCGGCGGCCAGGAGCAGGAGAGCGCCCAGGAAGGGGAAGACCATGGCCGGATAGCTGAGCCGGGGCACAAAGGCAAGGGCAGTGGCAGAGAATGCCAGCGCGCCGGCTCCTTTCGCCCACTCGGGCAGGGTAAAGGAGGAGAGCCAGAGGTAAGTGAGGAGAGCCGTCAGAACTGTCAGCACTCCCAGGACCCAGCTAATGACCGCCGGCATGAGGGCAGTGCCCTTCAGGTACCCGTAAATGACCAGGGCCGCCGTCACCGGGTTCATCAGATCATAGCGGAAAAGGTTACCGCCCGGCCCCAGGCAGGCATCCCAGAAGGTCAGGTCGCTGTCGGCGATCTTCCGGGCCAGGGAAGCGCACACGGCCAGGTAATCCTGGGCCCTGCCGGCCGTTCCGCCGGCAAATACCGGATAGCAGCCGCCAAAGAACCCATCCCTGAGGAACAGGACAGCCAGGCCGGCGGCCAGGACCATGCAAAGGAGCGCTGTAAGAAATCTCGCCCTGTACTTATTTTCATCATTCATCCTTCATTCCCCCAATTTGTTTTGAGCCTGCGCCGCAAAGTACCTCTATCTCATCCAGACGATCAGATCATCTCTGAGAAAGGCCGTGAAGAAGGCGACAACCGCAGCGGCAACGCAGGCTGCCCCGAACAGCCAGGCCACCGCCTTTGGCCGCTTCCTGAGCCATTCGGTCCCGGTCGCCCAGATGAGGGCGATGGCCGGCATGGCGGGATAATCGTATCTTCCCTGGGCCTGGTAGTCTTTCATGTAGCTGTAGTATGTGTGAAGACCGAAGACGATCAGGAAGGCCAGCCACAGCAGGGCGAAGAAGAATACGGATTTTTTCAGGCTGAACCCCTTCTCCCCATACTGGGAGGTCCGGCTGCGGATGGCAGAGACGGCCGCGCATACGAACCCGATCCCTCCGAAGGCGAAGGCGAACTTGTAGAAATCGAAGACCCATTCCGGCACATCGGAAGCGATGTAGCCGAAGGAACCGATGAAGCTTTCCAGAACGCCCTCCATGTAAACGCCGTCCCGCATGGTGAACATGTCCCAGAGGCTCAGACCGTCCTCGTGCAGGGAGGTCTTGATGCTGGGCCTTAGCTCGGGTACGGCGTACATTTCCCCGGACAGGGACATGGACTTGGATCCGAAGAGATCGAAGCCCTCGTAGATCACCAGGTTCCGGATGAAGAAGAACCCGATCATGACGAAGACCAGGCCGACTATGTAGAAGAAGAGCCTCGTCATCTTCTTCCTGTCCGCATGCTCGTCCAGCTTGAGGACCGGCGTCAGGAAAAAGAAGAAGATGCTGAGCAATATCCATCCGTATCCGTTGTAATAGCTCAGGGCGATAATGCTCATACCGATGGACAAAATCAGGGAATTCACATACCCCCAGCCGTCCTGCAGGATCCGGATCCATGCGTAGGCGACCATCGCTGCCCCGAAGAGGCACAGCATATCGTTGTTGTAGTAGGAGCACAGATAGATGAACTGGGGTATGGTGGAAATGAAGACCGTCATCAGCCACTTCATCCGATCGTCAAAAAGCCTCCCGCCGATCCTGAAGAACATGAAGACCGCCCCCATGCCCGAGACCACGCTGGTCAGGCGCAGGGCTACCAGGCGGGTATATCTGGTCGAGTGGATGAGATTGGCTATCCTCATGAAGGCCGATCCGATGAGCGGAGCCAGGAAGGTCGGCTGAAAGGCGTAAGAGAAGCCCCAGTTCTGGTCCCTGATCTCCTCCATCCACCCGTTCGGGAGGGCTCCGTGTTCATAGATGTACCATGGGACCTGGGCCCGCATGTACTCGTCCGGATTGAAGTCCATCCCCCTCTGGCAGGCCCACAGAACACAGAACAGGCCGAAGAGCACAATATACAGAATTTCAAAGAACCGCTGGTGCCGTTCAAAGAAGCCGGCGCTCCCGCTTGTTTCCGCCTGCTGAGAAGCATTCATAAAACACATGTCCTCCCTTTGTTTTCTCCCGGCGCCCGCAGCGCTCTTCCCTCATGGACGCGCAGCGTCAGTTGTGTTTGAGGGAGAAGTCCTGGGTGACCATGGACAGGTTGGGGTTGTAGTAGGGGTCGCCGTCGCGGAGGATCTCCGGCCACCGCTTCCGGAATATGGCCATCTCGTTCTGGAACCTGGCCACCTTCTCGGGATTGCCCTGGTCGAGCCCTCTGGACTTGGACTCATAGTGGTAAAGCTCGCAGAAGGGGTTGTAGACGATCAGGTACCCCGCCTTCCGGATCTTCATGCAAAGGTCGATGTCGTTGAAGGCAACGGCCAGCTCCTCCGTGAAGCCGCCTACCGCGTCGAAAACGCTCTTTTTGACCATCATGCAGGCCGCGGTGACTGCCGAGTAGTCCTGCTGGCAGATGATCCGGTGCTGGTAGCCGGTCTCGCCCCGGCTCTGGTTGACGAAGGCATGGCCGGCGATCCCGCCCCAGCCGACGATGACGCCGGCGTGCTGGATGGTATTGTCCTCATAGTAGAGCCTGGCGCCCACGGCGCCGACGTCCGGCCTCTGGCAGAAGCCCATGAGCTCCCCGACCACATCATCGCTGATGTATTCGGTGTCGTTGTTGAGCAGGAAAAGGTAGTCGCCTGTGGCGTAGCGGGCCCCGAAGTTGTTGATCTTCGAGTAGTTGAAGGGTCCTTCGAAGTAGACCACCCTGACCCTGGGGTCCTCCGCCTTCAGCTTCTCATAGTAGGCGAAGGTCTCCGGCTCCGTCGAGTTGTTCTCCACGATCAGGATCTCAAGGTCCGGATAAATGACACCCTTGTCCATACTCTTTATGCACTTGTCCAGGTCCTCGATGTGGTCCTTGTTGGGAATGAGGACCGTGACCCGGGGCTTGTCCGGCCAATGATAGCGCGTCCGGTAAATGCCCGGGAACTCTCCCATCTCCGCCTCCGCCGGCAGTCCGAGCCGCGCATAGTGGGCATTGATGGCCCGCCGGCCGGCCTCGAAGGCGTAGGTCTTGCTCTCGGGATTGGCGGCGGTGCTCCCCTCGAAAAAGCGCCAGTGGTAGAGGATCTTCGGGATGTGGACTATTTTGTCCGTCGCCTCGGTGCAGCGCAGGACGAAATCGTAGTCCTGGGCCCCGTCGTAGGCAGGATCCAGAAGTCCCACCCGGTCGATGAGGCTCCTCTTCACGGTCAGAAGGTGGCAGATATAATTGACGGACCGGAGGAAATCCGGATCGAAGTCCGGCTTTAGGTTGGGCTGCATGTATTTGTCGCCGATGCCGATCTTGTCCTCGTCGCTGTAGAGGAACTCGGCCCCGGGGTCGGCCCGGAGGGCGGCCGCGTTCTCATAGAGGGCGTTGGGCGCGAGCAGGTCGTCGTGGTCAGCGAAGACGATGTAGTCGCCTTTGGCCGCCGCGATGGCCGCGTTGGTATTCTCCGCGATCCGAAGCTGCCGGCCGTTCCGCACAGCATGGATCCGGCTGTCAGAAGCCTCGAGCCGGTCAAGCAGGGCATTCAGCGGAGTATCCTCCCCGCTGCCGTCGGACAGGATGAGCTCCCAGTTGGCATAACTCTGGGCCCTGACCGAATCGACCAGGGCTGTGAGGAAGTCTTCGGGCGTCTTATAGAGAGGCACCACGATGGAGAAGAGGGGCGCCGGGTCGAAGCGGTCCGCCCGCTGCCTCGCGAGCACCCGCTCGGAGGGCAGGTGTTTTTTGATCCAGTCCGCATAGATGACCGGGCGCATGGCCGGGTTGAAGAGCTTGTCGTAGGTCTTCTCCACCAGAGGCTTAAAGCCGTGGTACTTGAAGTACTCGACGCCCTTTTTCGCCAGACGGGAGGCCTTGGCCGTCCTCGCGGAAATGAAATCCGTCCGGTAGCACTTGAGGAGCTTCTCCTCCCCCGCCCGGAAGGCCACGTAGATCTTCCCCTTCGGGATCGGACGGATCTCGATGTTGAAGCCGCACATGGGATCCACGGCGTACTCGTCGAAGAGGTCGGCCACGTCCAGCCGCTTGTAGCGGGTGATGACGTCCTTCATGGGCTTTTTGTTCTCATCGAGAACAGCCATCTCCACCGGCACCGTGGACACGGCCCAGCCCTGCAGGCGCAGGAGCCCATCCTTCGCGTTGACAGTGAAGTCATCCACGAAGACCTTGCATGCGTTCATTTTCTCGGCCAGGGCGGCGGCAGTGATCTCAAAGCAGAGCCGGCGGCCGCTGTCGCGGACCACGAAGACCTTGAGTTTTTTATGCTTTTCGATATCCGCGGGGATCCGGAAGCGCACCTCGGCCTCGCAGCCGCCGTAGCGCTCGTCCACGTTCTGGGTGATGTAGCGGACCTCTGCCGGGAAGGGCTTTCCGTCCAGGAAGGCCTCGACTTCCGCGGCGGGCACCAGATGGCCCCGCAGGATATAGAGGTCCTTCTCGGTAAGGGAAAAGCGGTCGTTCCTGATCAGGAAACCATCATTTCTTATCATCTTGCGTCACCTCGTCGCGGATCTTCTGCAGTACCGAGTAGTTGGGCGGCATGGTCCCCTTGAGGACGTAGTCTGACGTGTCGTAATCCAGGTTGGCGTTGAAGTAAGGATCGCCCTCAGCGAAGATCTTCGGCCAGCGGTCCCTGAGGCGCTTGGCCTCGGCCATCTGGCGGGCGTGCTTTTTGGGATCCTTCTTCTCGTCGTCGGACCCTCTCGAGAGGGACTCATGGTGGTATAGCTGAGCCCAGGCGTTATAGACCACGAGGTAGCCGGCCTCCCGGACCTTGAGGCAGAGGTCCACGTCGTTGTAGGCCACCGCCAGCTCCTCGTCGAAGCCGCCGACCTCCTCGAAGACCTTGCGCGGCATCATCATGCAGGCTGCCGTCACGGCGCTCACGTCCTGGGTCTTGAAGACCCGGCCGTAGTAGCCGCCGGAATCCCGCTTCTCCATGTGGCAGATATGGCCGGCCACACCGCCGATGCCGATGACGATGCCGCAGTGCTGGAGCCTGTCGTTGGGATAGTAGAGTCTCGCGCCTACGGCCCCCACGTCACCCCGCTGGCAGTAGCCCAGCATCTCCTCGATCCAGCGGTCTGTGATGACCTCCACGTCGTTGTTGAGGAAGAGGAGGTAGTCACCCTTAGCGCTCTTCACGGCAAAATTGTTGATGGCCGAATAGTTGAAGGGCTTGTCCCAGACCACCACCCGGAGGTTGTCGTGGGCCTTCGTGAGCTCCTCGTAGCAGGCGAAGGTCTCGGGCTCCGTCGAATTGTTCTCGCAGATGACGATCTCGAAATTCTTATAGGTAGATTTCTGATAGATGGAGTCCACCGCCCTCTGAAGGACCTTGTGCAGGTCCTTGTTGGGAATGATGATGGACACCAGCGGCTCGCCCTGGATTTCGTACTCCGTCCGGAAGCTCCCGATATCCTCAGCCAGGTAGGCCTTCGCGTGGATGCCCATCCGGTCGTAGTGGGCCTGGACGGCCCGGCGGCCGTTCTCGTAGGCGTACATCTTGCTCTCGGGGTTGCCGGCCGTGGAGGTCTCGTGGGCCCGCCAGTGGTAGAGGAACTTCGCCACGTGGGCCACCTTCCGGGACTTCTCCAGGCACCGGAAAATGAAATCATGGTCCTGGGCCCCGTCGAACTCACTCCGCTCAAAGATGCCCTCCGGCCCGCCGACCTCCTCCACGATGGACCTCCGCACACAGAAAATGTGCGTGATGTAGTTGTTGGAGCACAGGAGATCCGGGTTGTAGTCCGGCTTGAAGTTGGGGCTGTAGTAGACGCCCGAGGTGTACATGATCTTGTCTTCGTCGGTGTAGACCGCGTCGGTCTCGGGATCGGCGTTGATGGCCTTCACGATCTCGTAGCAGGCGTCCTTCTCCACCGTATCGTCGTGGTCGCAGAGCATGATGAAGTCGCCGGTGGCCATGCGGATGGCCTGGTTGGTGTTGCCGGAGATGCCTTCATTTTTCTCAAGACGGCGGTAGACGACGCGGGAATCGGACAGATAGCGCTCCCTGACCAGGGCTTCCGTCTCATCCTTGGTGGAGCCGTCGGCCAGGCAGATCTCGATGTTGGCGTAGGACTGGCCCAGAAGGCCCTCCATGAGCTCGTCGAGGAAGCGCTCGGGCGTGTTGAAGAGCGGGATGACGATGGAGATCTTCGGCATATAGGGGAAGGTCTCCGCGGCCTCCTCCTTCAGCCTTTCCTCCGTCACGACATTTTCATGGATCCAGTCGTCGTAGCCCGCGCTGTCGATGGCGTAGGTGGGCACGGCATTCTCCCGGATGTAGGCCTCGCGCTTCTTCTTGTCCAGGATCACGTCGAACTCCTGGGCCACGTAGCCCAGCTCGTTCTCCAGCTCGAAGGTGATGACCGGGTGGCGGATCTGGCTGAGGGGCAGGCGGATGGAGTAGCCTGACAGGAACTCCCCGTTGATGCCCAGGAGGTCGTTCACGTCCGCCCTGGGATAGCGCTGGACGTCGAAGGTCAGCATCCGGCTCCGGTCCCGGATCACGATCTGGGGCAGGAGGCCGCACTGGTCGTAGGACCAGCCGCGGAGGACCAGGTTGTCATTTTTGTAGTAGCAGTTGTCGATGTTGAAGAGGATGCCGGCCTCGGCCCTGGAAAGCTGGGGGCGGAGCCGGGCGAAGGGGTCGCCGTGACCCGCCTTGCCCTGGAGCTTCCGGTAGAGCATCATGGCCTTGTTGCCGGACAGAAGGGCCGCGTAGCTGCCGCGGCGCATGCCCTCCTCGCGGGCCTTGAAATAGCGGGCCTTGAGGGTCTCCAGCTCCTCCTTTACCTTTTCATATTCTTCCTGGTAGTTGAATTCTTCGCTCATAGCTTCTCCATGGCGGCCGCGTGCAGGCGCAGCCTTTTATTTCTTCCCGATGACGCCCTTGACCTTCTGCATGGCCTTGAAGGACCTGGACCCGGTCACGTCCTCGTACATACCCTTCCAGGTATCCCGGTCGGTTTCCATGGCCCGGTAGGCCTCCATGTAGTGGGCGTAGCGGTCATCGAACTGGGCCTTGTTCAAAGCAGCCTCCGCCCGGACCTCGTCCCAGCGGCGGAACCAGGCGTCGTCGAGCTCCGCGTACTTCTTCTTCTCTTCTGCCAGTTCGGCCTTGAGGCGGCCGATCCTTCCCTGGAGAACGCCGACGGCTTCGTTGCAGTCCCGCCACATGTCCGCGGCGGTGCCGCCCTGCCCTCCGGAAGGCAGATGGGGTCTTTTCAGGTCTGCGAGGCCAGTGTGCTCCTTGAGGGCCGCGCGCTTGGCGGTAGCGAAGCTGAGGCCTCCCGGATCCGTGATCACATAGTTGTAAAAATGCTCGTAGCTCCGCTGGAGCACGTGAAGGTCCGTCTTTACGCCCAGAAGCCGCATGGCGGCAGCAAGGGGCAGAAGGTCCTCCAGCTCCGGGATGTGGTACCAGGCGTCCCGCGCGCAGTGGTAGAGCACCAGGTCCGCGGGCATGACGAAATCCATGACCCACTCATAGTCTATGAAACAGACGCCGTCCTCCTCGAAGATGATGTTGGAAGCGGTGGCGTCGAAGTTGGACCGCTTAAAGCCGCGGCAGCCGGCGTAAGCTTCCGCATCGCCGAACCATTTTTCGAATTCGGGCGAGGTCATGAAATCCGTGTCGTTGTCCGGAGAGCCGGTCAGAATGGCCTTCTGCGCAAGCAGGAGGTCGCCGACGAGACCGGCATCGCCCGCGGCGGCTGCCCGCCGCATCCTCTTCTCCAGGGACTCGCCCGCAAGATAGCGGAAGGTCAGTCTGGTGCCGTCGAAGGATGCCGGGCAGGCCTTGACGGGCGCATAAGTCTCCTCAAGGAGCGGTCCGTAAGAGGCGACGCGGGCAAGGTGTTCCTTTCCCTCCGGGTAGCAGGCCTCCTTGAAGACCGTGAGCCCCTCCTCGGTCCGGGCGATGGTGGTGATGATGCTGTAGAAGCGGCTCCGCTCGTCGGAGCACTTGATATATAGCTTTCTCATTCCGCCTCCTTTACCGCCTCGACGAGGAAGGAGTTGGCGAAGGCCGCCCGCTCTTCCGTCCCCCTGAGGCCTGCGAAGGCCTTGTTCTGGGAGAAAAGAGCCATGACGTCCTGGTCGTAATTGGCGTATTCCGGATACTCGATCTCCGCGTCTTTGATGTTGTCGTCGCTGTAAATGACGACCGGAAGCTTGTAGTCCGGGAAGGGATAATAGAAGTAGATATCCCTGAAGCCTGCCACCTCCAGCATGCCCTTGAGCTCTGACCTCGTGAAGGTCCGGACGTGGTCACCCGGGCGGTAGCCCTCGATACCCACGAAGGGCTCGGAGACGTGATCCTCATGGCTTCCGCTGAAGTACTTCATGCCCAGCTTGTTCTCGATGGCCACGTAGAGCCTCCCGCCGGGCTTTAAGACGCGGAAGACCTTGTCGAGGAAGTCCGCGTAAGGTGTCTCGGAGTCGATATAGTAGCAGCCGTATTCCAGGACGCCGATCAGTGTCACCACATCGTACTGCTTTCCAATCTCAATGTCCTGGAAGTTGCCGACGATGATCTCGATATTGTCCATGTTCCTGTGGCGGGTGGCGTTGATAAGGGACCGCCGCCGGGAAAGCTCGATGCAGTCGACCTTCTTCACGTAAGGGGCCACGCCTCCGGTCACGGCGCCCATGCCGGCGCCGATCTCGAGGACTTCATCCTCCGGCCTGAGGTCCATTGGCAGGCAGATATTCTCCCGCTGCCGGCTCAGGTGGTAGAGGACGGGCCAGTCGGACATGTCCTTGTGGCAGTATTCCCAGCCGCCGTCGCCGGATACGATGGAGAGGAGGCGGTCCTCCACCTCATCCCCGTCGCTGTAAAGGTCGCTGCCCTTGTACCAGGTGTAGTTCAGCCTTACCTTGCCGATATATTCTTCCTTGTCAGCTGCCATCAGGGTGCCTTTCCGCTGATCTTGTCAAGCTCAGCATAGTAGAAATCCGGGC
>CACXEL010000234.1 GCA_902766655.1 uncultured Lachnospiraceae bacterium
GCCGAGAAGGCGGCGAAGGAGAAGGCCGCAAAGGAAAAGGCTGCCAGGGAAAAAGCCGAACGCGAGAAAGCCGCAAAGGAGAAAGCGGCTAAAGAGAAAGCTGCTAAGGAAAAGGCTGAAAAGGAGAAGGCCGCTAAGGAGAAGGCTGAAAAGGAGAAAGCCGAAAAGGAGAAGGCAAAACAGCAGGCTCTCGCCGCAGGCGGCAAGCGGATCTGCAAGGGCTGCGGGAAGACCTTTACCCCCACAGCCGAGGACAACAATCTCTGCTCCGCCTGCCTGGCTGACCGCGCCAAGATGCTGGATGGGATCCTGGCGGCCCTCATGGGAGATGCCGCGGCAAAAAGGGAACCTTCCATCGGCGCGGCGCCTGTGGAGGGATATGATAAAGTCGCCCTTCTCGGAAAAGGAGGAATGGGCGAGGTCTGGAAGGTCAGAGAGCGGAAGACCGGCAAGGTCCTGGCCCTGAAGACCATGCTGCCCAAAGTGGCTTCTGATGAGAATGGAAAGAGGATGTTCCTCCGCGAGGCTTCTTTCTGTGAGCAGCTTGATCACAAGAATGTGGTGAAGACCTACCAGACCGGCTGTGCCAACGGCGTTTTCTATATCCTCATGGACCTCTGTGAAGGGGGCAGCGCCCAGGATCTTATGCAGAAGAGAGGCGGCAAGCTTTCCCTCAACCTGGCGACATATATTATTCTCCAGACCTTATCGGGCCTTGACTATGTACACAATCTTGACGTGACTGCCGAAATCCGCAAAAAGGGATTCCGGGCTTCCGGGACCACCACGGTGGAAGCCCACGGTCTGGTCCACCGGGATTTCAAACCGGGCAATATCTTCCTGTCGGACAAGAGCGACTATCCTGTCGCCATGGTGGCTGATTTTGGAATGGCCAAGGCTTTTGAGACCGCAGGTCTGACGGACATGACAAGTGCGGACCAGGCCAGTGGAACAGTGGCTTTCATGCCCCGCCAGCAGGCCCTGGACTACCGCTTTGCCAAGCCCGAGGTGGATGTCTGGGCAGCGGCGGCAAGCTATTACTATATGTTGACCGGATGGCCTCCCAAGAACCTGAAGCCCCAGCCTAAGCTGTGGCAGAGTATAGTGACGGAATCGGCTGTTCCGATCCGGAAGAGGGATTCTTCGATCCCGGTCCGGCTGGCCAATGTTCTCGACAGGGCGCTTGTCGAAAAGCCCGGGATCGGCATCAAGACCGCTGCCGAGCTTCGGAGGGAGATCATTGCAGCACTTCCGGCGGAAACCAAAGCTTACTGCAAGGGGATCCTATGATGAAGACAGATTATTTTCAATATCGGTTCCGGGCCGCCGGGAAGGTGGACATCGGAAAGAAAAGGCAGTCCAACCAGGATGAGATCATCCTGGAGCCTGACCTGGGACTCTTCGGAGTTTCGGACGGCATGGGAGGTCTGGAGAACGGCGGAGTGGCCTCCGCATTCGTTAAGAAAGGACTGCCCCTGCTGGTAAATGAATGCAGGACCCAGTGGCCGGAGACACCGCCGCCTCCGCAGGAGGTGGGAGACCAGCTGGGAGAATGTGTAAGGGCCATCAGCGATCATCTTTTTGAGGACGGCAATACGGAGAGGTTTTTCCGCTACGGTGCTACGGTCGCCGGAGTTATGCTCCATGGCGACAAGGCCGTCTTCGTAAGTCTGGGAGACAGCCGCGGGTTCGTTCTCAGGAAGTACAAGAGGAAGATGGAGCAGATCACGGAGGACATGAACCTGGCCGGTATTCTCATGAGGGCCGGTGAGATGACCAAGGAGGAGGCCATGAAGAGCCCCCTGAGCTCGAGACTGACTGCATTTGTAGGAATGGCACCGCCCGCTGTGCCGGACGTATTCGTGACGGAGGTGAGACCCGGTGACCGGATCCTTCTCTGCTCGGACGGCCTCTACGGTATGGTACCCGAGCAGGAAATGGCAAGGATTCTCCGCTCAAGCAGGAATCCGGACAGGGTATGCCGGCGGCTGATCGACAGGGCCAACGAGTATGGCGGCCGGGACAACATTTCGGCGGTTTATGTGAGAATTATGTAAAACGGAGACTGAACATGAACACCCAGAGGCGAAAACCAACTGTTGTAGACGTTATATACAGGCTGCTGTCCATTGCTGTGCTGGCCTTTATCATTTACAAGTGCCATGGCGCTCAGAACCTTGCGAAGACCCAGCTCCTGCAGGTGGAGCCCATCTGGGAGTCGGGAACAGCCGTGGCCGGCCGGATGACCGCGGACGGTGAGATCACCAGGACCAGGATCTTCTTCAAGGCGCAGGAGGTGCTGCTGGAATACGATGTCGATGGTGAGCCCACATCCAGCCGCGTCCGCATGATGATGAAGGATATCAAAAAGATCGATGGCTCGGATAAGGACGGGAAGGGAGATGTCATGCTCCGGTATGACCCTGTGGAACCCGAACGGGCAGCCACCGAGCAGTCGGTCAAGATCCTCAAGCAGGAGGTGAATGCCTTCCAGGGTGTCAAATGGATCTGTGTTTTCTACCTCTTCCTCGACGCCCTAGTCCTTATTCGTATTATTCTTTGGGGGCTGGAAGCAGCGAAAGAAAGGAAGGCTATCCGAAAGAAAAGGGAAGAAGCGGAGAGGATCGCCCGGGAGGCGATGGCCAGGCAGAATAAGCCTGCTGCCGGACCCAAAAATGATTGGGATAAGATCCTCAATCAGGCCGAAGCGGAGGCTAAGCAAAGGCATGGCCAGGGAGGACAGGAAAAGAAGCCGAACGGCTGGGACGAAGTGCTGCAGGGCGCTGAGGCAGAGGCCAATAAACGCAGGAATTCCGCCTCGAACAAGTCAAATGACTGGAGCGCGGAGCTGAACAATGCCGCCTCGGAAGCCCGGAAACGCCGGCAGGGCGAATCCGGCCGGACGGGAACGAACAAACCTGTCATCGACGTGGCCGCGACTGTCATTGACATGGACTCTGCCTCATCTGCAGGATCCGATGTCACCGGCGGTAAGCCGCCGAAGAGTGTGGATGACGCTACGGTATATGATGGAACAGTCGGCAACGAGACAGTTTATGACGGAACCGTGTATGATACAGGCGCACCGTCACCGGAAGATGGAACAGTTTACGATGGAAACGACAACATTGGCACGGTCTATGATGCCGGTACACCATCTCCGGAAGACGGTACAGTTTACGATGAGACAGTCTATGATGCTGGCGCACCGTCACCGGAAGATGGAACAGTCTACGATGGAACGGTCGTTGATGGAACAGTCTACGATGGAACGGTCGTTGATGGAACAGTCTACGATGGTACGGGCGTCGATGAAACCGTCTATGATACCGGAGTCAGAAATACTGATCATGACAACGACCGGAGCAATAGGGGAGGAGACCCCTACGGCAGGGGCAGCATGGTCCTTGAGACCTATCGGATCGATTCAGACGCTATCCTTGGCGGCATGGGAAGCGTGTGGAAGGTACGCCATACCGGCTGGGACGTTGATCTCGCCATGAAGCGTCCAAAACCCGCTTATTTCAAGACGGACCGGCAGAAGCAGGATTTCACGGCAGAGTGTGAGTCCTGGATCAACCTGGGGATCCATCCCAATATTGTCGCCTGCTACTACGTCCGCGAGGTGGACGGCGTTCCTTCCATTTTCTCTGAGTGGATGGACAAGGGCAATCTGGCTGAGAGCATCCGGGACGGATCTCTTTACGAAGGGAGACAGGCTGTCGTTGAAGGCCGGCTCCTGGATATAGCCATCCAGTTCGCGGAAGGTCTTCATTTTGCCCACTCTGCCAAGCTCATCCATCAGGATGTGAAGCCCGCCAACCTGCTCCTGACCGGGGACTGGGAGGCCAGGGTCGCCGA
>CACXEL010000235.1 GCA_902766655.1 uncultured Lachnospiraceae bacterium
CGGATTATCTGGGCTGCCTGTCGCCGCTCATGCCCGGGGTTCTCTCGGACTCCTGCGCCGGGCGGAAAACCAATACGGATGAAAATGGCAAGGCTTCCGGCACTACGGCAGGCTCGGAGGAGGCTTCGGATTTCCGTGAGAATGCCTCAACCGCTTCCGGCACTCCGGCAGACTCGGAGGAGGCTTCGAATCTCCGGGAACGCCCAAACGCCTCTTCTGCTTCCGGCGCGGCCTCTTCGGACGCCTTCCCCCTGGACGACGCCTGCGGGGCTTTGTACCTGACGGTGCTCCTCGACCTCCTGGACTTCATGAAGGGCGGCTTCACAGCCGGCTCAGCCATCTCCGACCCCGATTGTCTGACCATCTCGCTGACGCCGGACCAGCCGTTACCGCTCTCCCTGTCCGTCTCCGACGGACCTTTCACTCTGGATATCCGCCCGGAGGGCGCCAGGGTCACCGCAGCCCTCTTCAGCGGGAGGCTTCGGAGATACTTTACCAATGTGGCCGATTACGATTATCTCCCCCTCGAAGGCTATGCTGTCCACCGGTCCGTCTCAGCCTACGTCGGGAGATCCAGAAAGGAGAAGGCTGTCCGGGACAACTGCTTCACCCTCTTTCCCTGCACGGATGCCTTCGCGGCCGACCCTGCCGCCCTTAAAAAATATGCGGTGTCTGTTCTGGCCTTTATGCTCACGCGCCCTGCGGATGCGTGAGCCTGGTCAGTGATGCATGTCCGTGCGCTCATGGTGGTCGTTCTCTCGCGCCCTGCGGATGCGTGAGCCTGGTCTTCCCGCTTAGCCTGTTGTCCTGAAATCAAACGCCCTGTCATTTTCTGAGTGACAGGGCGTTTTCGCGCCGGTGTGGTGGACGATTATTCATCCTCTGCCCTGAGCCGGCCTGAAGCAGATGATCGAAGTGCTATGCGATAGCGGACGGTTTTCATTTCTCAGCAGGACTCAGCGGACCGCCTTACGCCCGGATGCGTTGACGATCACGATGCCCGCGCTGACGAGCACAAGGGCCAGGAGCCCTGTCAGGGAGAAGGCTTCCCTGCCCTCCCCCAGGAAGATGGCCGAGAGCAGCACGCCCATGACCGGGTTGATGAAGCCCATGATGGACACCCGGCTCACCGGATTGTACTTGAGCAGTACGCCCCAGAGCGTGTAGGCCCCTGCGGAAATGAAGCCCATATACACCAGATTCAGCGCGCACCCGGCGCTGTAAAAAGTCAGATTTCCTCCCATGAGGGCGCCGATTCCAAAAAGGATGGCTCCGCCGATAAGGAACTGCCAGCCGCTCAGAGCCACCGGGTCCTCGTCGCGGGAGAAAATCTTGATCAGGCAGCCCGAGGAGGCATAGAAAAAGTCGGCGGCCAGCATGGCGCCCTCGCCGGCCAGCGTCACCCGGCCGCCCTCGGCCAGGGCCTTCCCGCCGCCGAGTATCAGAAGGATGCCGGCAAAGCCCACCAGGCAGCCGATCATTTTCCTGGCCGTCATCCTCTCGAAGCGGAAAATGTAGACCGCGAAGAGGATGGCGATGAAATTCCCGGAGGCGTTGATGATGGACCCCCGGACGCCGGAGGTGTGGGCCAGGGCCATAAAAAAGAAGTAGTACTGCCCTACCGTCTGAAAGAGGCAGAGGACAAAGGCCTTCTTCCAGGACTCCCGCTTCAGAAAGAGCGCCCGCCTGGCCAGAAGGGACCCGAAGAGGAGGGTCATGGCGCCGGCGATCACGAACCTGGCCCCGGCCAGCATGATCCGGGAGGCCGTCTCGTCGGGGCCGATCTGAAAGAGCTCGTAGGCGATCTTGATGGCCGGCGAAGCGCTGCCCCAGAGCACACAGCAGAATACCGCCGTGAGCAGCGTAACGGGGAACCAGGCCCAGATCGGCTGGTCTTTGACAGGTTGCGTTTTTTCGAAAGGCATGTTTCTGACCTCATTTTCTTTTTTTATTCCGCTGCGGTCTCTCCGTGGCACAGGCTTCGGCCTGTGTTCTCCCGCTCCGAACGGCCATGCATGTGTGTTCCTGCGCACATCCAGCGGACTGAGGATATCATATCGCCCCTGCATTCCCTGAACAATCGTAAATATCTATGATAGGAGGGGAAAATACGATTCCGGAGGGCAGGGCGAGGGTTCTTTGCCTTGGTTGCGGGTAATGTTTCCCCAAAAAAACAGCCATCAGGCTTTACCCTGATGGCTGTTTTCATTTTCCAAATTCAGTCACTGACCAGACAGTGCCTGCCCGGGAATCAATAGTTGCTGTCGCTGTAGACAGTGGTGGAATCTTCCTGAGCGGCTCTCTCCTGCTCCAGCTGCTTCATGGAAAGAGAGATCTTGTGGTCGGCAGCGTTGAAATCAACGACGCGGGCCTCGATCTCCTGACCAATCTTCAGGATGTCAGAGGGCTTCTCGACATGGTTGCGGGAGATCTGGGAGACATGAAGCAGAGCGTCAACGCCCGGGAGCAGCTCCACGAAAGCGCCGAAGTCTGTCATACGGGCGACACGGCCGGAAACGACAGAGCCGATACCGAACTCGTTCTCAGCCTTGATCCACGGATTCTCCTCCGGGAACTTCCTGGAGAGGGCGATCTTCTCGCCGCGGATGTCCTTGATGAGGACAGTGACTTCATCACCGACATGGAAGATCTTCTTGGGATTCTCCACGCGGCCCCAGCTCATCTCGGAGATGTGAAGCAGGCCGTCAGCGCCGCCCAGATCGATGAAAGCACCGAAGTCTGTGACGTTCTTCACGACACCATCCACAACGTCACCCGGCTGGATGCGGGCGAACAGGGCCTCGGCAGCAGCCTTCTTGCGCTCGATGAGCAGCTGGCGGCGATCGCCGATGATCCTTCTTCTGCGGGGATTGAACTCGGAGATGACGAACTCGATCTCCTGATCGGCGTACTTGCCGAGATCCTTCTCATAGGAATCAGAAACAAGGCTGGCCGGGATGAAAACGCGGGTGTCTTCAACGGTGACCGTGAGGCCGCCCTTGAGGACCTGGGAAACCTTGGCTGTGAGGACTTCCTTGTTGTTGAAAGCCTCCTCAAGCCTCTTGTTGCCCTTCTCGGCAGCGAGACGCTTATAGGTAAGAATCGTCTGGCCTTCTCCGTCGTTGACCTTCAGGACCTTCACCTCAAGCTTGTCGCCGATGTTCAGAACGGTTGTCATATCCTTGCAATCGTTGCTGTACTCTTCCCTTGTAAGGACGCCGTCGCCCTTGCAGCCGATGTTGAGATAAGCAACTTCCGGCTTGACCGCGATGATCGTGCCTTCTACGATCTCTCCATTCCTGATAGTTTTGAAGCTCTCATCGAGCATCTGCTCAAAGCTTACTTCTTCTGACATGTGTTGAAACCTCCATGATAATATTATTTGGGGTTGAAGCCCCCGCAGTAATACCTACACAACTATCGGATTGGATATCGACGGTTACCAGATCATCAAGTTTCTGAATGTAGTAAGTATTGTTACACTGACCTTTACAGATATCGAACAGCTTCTGCGTGTTGGAAGAATGCTTCCCGCCGATCACGATCATCACGTCCGACTCCCGGGCCAGTTCGAACGACTCTGCCTGTCGTTCTTTTGTTGCGTTACATATGGTATTAGTAACTATTACACTATACCCTTTTTCACCCACGATTTCAACAATTTTGTTAAAATTTTCTAAATTAAAGGTCGTCTGTGAGACCATCCAAAGCCGCTCTCCGGCCGGAAATGAGGCCCTTTCCGCCTCCTCCGCCGACGCGATGACCGTGCACGGACCGTTGACCCAGCCGCGAATGCCGCGGACCTCGGGGTGGTCTGCATTTCCCACGATGACGATATGATACCCTTCGCGGCTCTTCTCGTCGACAATGCTGTGGATCTTGGAGACAAAGGGACACGTCGCGTCGACTGTCCGGCAGCCAAGGTCCCGCACACGTCCGGCCATCTCCCTGGATACACCGTGGGAGCGCAGGATGACCGTATCACCCGGTCCCGGCTGCTGCCCTGTCTCCTCACAGACAAGATCGTCATTGATAATGCGGACGCCGCGGCTTTTGAGGTCCTCCACCACCTGCTCGTTGTGAATGATCGGCCCCATCGTGTATACACGGCCGGGGCTTTGCGCCGCCTCATCGTATACCAGCTTGACTGCCCGCTTGACGCCGAAGCAGAAGCCGGCGCTTTTGGCTACTTTGACCTCCATTTACTGCTCCCTTCAGGCCCCTGCCCTGCGGACAAGGTCCAGAATAGTCTCCGTGACCTCCTCGATGGACATATCGGAGGAGTCGACCAGCACGGCGTCATCGGCCTGGCGCAGGGGTGAGATCTCGCGCTCCATATCCTGCCTGTCCCGCTTCCGGATTCCCTCTTCGATCTCCTCCAGAACAGGGGCAGGGGTACCTGAGGCGGCAGCCTTGGCAAGATCCTCCTTATAGCGCCGCAGCGCTCGCGTCCTGGCGGAAGCTGTCAGAAAGACCTTGACCTCCGCGTCCGGCAGGACCACGGTGCCGATGTCGCGGCCGTCCATGACCACGTCCTCGACCCTGGCCAGGGCCTGCTGAAGCTGGACCAGCTTCCTTCGGACGGCTCCGTTGGCCGAAGTCTTCGAGGCCATCTGGCTGACCGACTCCGTGCGGATCTGGCCGGTCACGTCCTCTCCGTTCAGTATGACTTGCTGGCTCCCGTCGCGGTAGGCGATGGTGATATCCGTCCTCTCCGCTGCCGCCTCGATGGCGGCCGGATCCGACACATC
>CACXEL010000236.1 GCA_902766655.1 uncultured Lachnospiraceae bacterium
CCAGGGCCGTGTCCCGGCCGATATACTGGTAGAGGGTGCCGCCGAAGTCGTTGGTGATGTTGTACTTTCCGTCGGAAAAGGCGCCGGCGCCGCCGAAGCCGTTCATGATGGAGCAGGTGGGGCAGTTCACGCAGGTCCTGATTTTCTTTCCGTCGATGGGACAGCGGCGCCTTGCGAGCTCGTGTCCGGCATCAAAAACGGCTATTTTGAGTTCCGGAGCCAACTCGGAGAGCTCATAGGCGGAGAAAATGCCGCCAGGCCCGGCTCCAACGATCAGGACGTCATAATTCATAGAAAATCTCCTCACTGTCCGGCGGGAGATCCTGCCTCCGCGCCCTGTAATCCGCATCCAGCCCCGCTTCCGGGGAGAAAGAATGTTCGTCATCGCTATTGTATTAGAAAGAAGGCGGAATTGCAAGCGCTTCCCCACAGGCAACCGTGGAAAATTAATGACACATAATGCGAATTGTTCACACATTCGTCACGGAAGGCGTGCTATGATATGAACAGCGCAGACCGCGCAAACCTGAATTACAAGGAGGATTCGCTATGTTTTCGGATAATTATCGCAGGAACCGGCTCCTCGGCGGCATCATCATGCTCGTGGCCGGCATCATTTTCCTTGTCGCGCCCTACTACTCAATGAATACGATCGTGCGTTACGTTGGCTGGATCGTGATGATCGGGGCCGTGCTCAACCTGGTATCCTGCTTTTCGGGCGGGTTCAGCGGTATTGACAGCCCCCTTGTCAGCTCCGTTCTGGCTGCCCTCGTGGCCCTCTGGCTGATCCGTTCCCCGGGAAGCGTCGTGACCAGCATTAACCTTGTCTTCGGCATCATCCTGCTGGTGACGGCCGGCGTGTCGCTTCTCCAGTGCCTTCAGAGCAGCTTTAAGAACCCGCTGACCATTCTGCTCTCCGCCATCGGCATCCTGTTCGCCCTGGGCATCATCGCCAACCCCTTCCGGCTCACCAATATGATCATCCGGCTCATCGGGGTGGGTCTCATTTACCAGGGTGCCATCCGTCTCCTGTTCGAGAACGGGAACGGGCTTTTCAACAGCAGAAGATGAAAGAGTGAGTGAGAAATGAAAACAGGCCTCGTTCTGGAAGGAGGCGCCATGCGCGGCCTCTTCACCATGGGTTGCCTGGACCTCCTTATGGAGAAGGGCATAACCTTCGACGCCGCGGTCGGTGTTTCCGCGGGCGTCACTTTCGGCTGCAACCTCAAATCCGGGCAGAAGGGCCGTGTGCTCCGGTATGTCACCAGATACTGCCGTGACTGGCGCTTCTGCTCTTTCAGGTCCCTGCTGCTGACAGGGGACCTCTTCGGTTCGGATTTCTGCTACACGGACATTCCGTTCAAGCTGGATCCCTGGGACAGCGAGGCCTGGGATGCCAATCCCATGGACTTCTATGTGACGGCCACGGATACGGCCACCGGCAAGGCTGTCTTCAGGAAGGTCGTCAAGGCCTCGAACCGGAAGGAGATAGAGTGGTTCCGGGCCTCGGCCTCCATGCCGATCGTCTCCCGGCCGGTGAAGATCGGCCGCTGGACGCTGCTGGACGGCGGCATCGCGGACTCTATCCCCCTCCACTTCCTGGAGGACAAGGGGATGGAGAAGAACGTGGTCATCCTGACCCAGCCCATTGGCTTCGTCAAGATGCCTGCCAAATTCATGCCCGCCATGCGCCTCCTTCTCGCCCGCTACCCGGCTGTTGTGAGGACCATGGCCCGCCGCCATGAGATCTACAACCTGGAGACTGCTTACGCCCGGAAGCGGGCGCAGGAAGGGAAGGCCTTCATCATAGCGCCGCCCGAGAGCCTGGGCATCGGCCACATCTGCCACGACCCGGAGGAGCTGAGACGGGTCTACAATATCGGACGGCAGACCATGGAGGAAAAGCTGCCCTCCCTGCTGAAATTCCTGGGGCGGGAGGAGTAAAGCTCCCGGATGCCGGAAATCCCGAAAAAAGAAAATATACAAAAAGCCCTGACAGATTTCTGCCGGGGTTTTTTTGTGTGAGCATGTCTTCCCGGGGAGATGAGTCAGATTCGAGAATATTCCGAAAATACTTTAATGCATTAAATTAATAAATGGCTTGTTTTTGGGGAGAATTGAATATATAATAGACAACAAATTTTGTGTCTGTCCGAATTACTGAAAAGGGACAGAAAAAGGGAGGAAGTTAGATGAGTTTCAGCGATCTTATCAGCACCATTGACAATTTCCTGTGGGGATGGCCCCTGATCATCCTGCTGTTCGGCACGCATATTTACATGACATTCCGGACCGGCTTTATCCAGAAGGATATTTTCAAGGCCATCAAGATGTCCGTGACCCGTGATCCGGACGCCGAAGGCGACGTTTCCCAGTTCGGCGCGCTGACCACAGCCCTGTCATCCACCATCGGCACCGGCAACATCATCGGCGTTGGAACTGCCATCGCCATGGGCGGCCCGGGCTCCGTGCTCTGGATGTGGCTGACCGGTATCTTCGGCATCGCCACCAAGTACGCTGAGACTCTGATCTCCGTCAAGTACCGCGTCAAGAGCGAGGATGGCACCATGATCGGCGGCGCCATGTATGCTCTGGACAGAGGCCTCAAGGCCCGCTGGGCAGGCATCATCTTTGCCATCCTTGCCGCCGTCTGCGCCTTCGGTATCGGCTGCATGGTCCAGGCCAATGCCGTCGCCGCCAACTTCACCACCAACTTCTCCGTTCCGTCATGGATCAGCGCCCTGGTCCTCAGCGTCCTGGTCGGCCTCGTCATCATCGGCGGCATCCAGTCCATCACCAGGGTCTCCGAGAAGCTGGTGCCCTTCATGGCTGCTTTCTACGTCGTCGGCTGCGTCATCATCCTTGTCATGAATGCCGACGTCCTTGGCGAGGCTGTGGCGACCATCGTCACCTCCGCCTTCTCCGCCAAGGCTGCCACCGGCGGCTTCGTCGGCTCCACCATCGCAACGGCCTGCCGCTACGGCTTCGCCCGCGGACTTTTCTCCAATGAATCCGGTATGGGTTCCGCTCCGCTGGTCGCCTCCGCCGCCCAGACCAGGAACCCCAAGCGCCAGGCCCTGGTCTCCATGACCGGTACCTTCTGGGATACTGTCGTCATCTGTCTCATGACCGGTCTGGTCCTCGTTTCCAGCATCATCAAGCACGACGCCATCAACGGTCTCTCCGGCAACGGCAGTGAGCTGACCAGCCAGTGCTTCTCCATGATTCCCCACATCGGTCTGCCCATCCTGGTGGTCGGCCTCATCACCTTCGCCTTCTCCACCATCCTCGGCTGGTACTACTACGGCGAGCGCTGCGCGGTCTACCTCTTCGGTGAGAAGGTCATCATGGTCTACAAGGTCCTCTGGGTCGCCGGCGTCTTTATCGGCTCCCTGGTCGAGCTCAACCTGGTCTGGAACATCGCGGACCTCCTGAACGGCCTCATGGCTGTCCCCAACATTTTCGCGGTCCTTCTTCTGTCCAAGGTCATCGTGGACGAGACCCGCAAGTACGACGGCAGCCACATCAACGACAAGGACGAGACAGAGATTCCGGTCCTCAAGAACTCCAAAAAGGGTATTCTGGGCTAAGCAGTTCTCCTTATGGAGGCCATCATGGAACAGGACAACTTTGTATCTCTGCAGCACGTGACAAAAACCTACCGCCGTCTGGGCATGAAGCCCTGCCTGGCCGTGGATGACGTGAGCCTGACCCTGAAAGCCGGCGTCATCACGGGCCTGGTGGGAGAGAGCGGCAGCGGCAAGACTACTGTAGGCAGGCTCCTCTACCGGGAGCTCACCCCGGATGAGGGCACCATTCTCTTCGAAGGGACGGACGTGTCCAGGATCCGGGGCAAGCGCCTTAAGGATTACCGGAAGCAGGTCAGGATGGTGAACCAGCGGCCCGTGGAGACCTTCGACAAGCGCTACACCATGGGGCACAACGCCCGCGAGCACCTGAGAAATGCAGGCATGGACGCGGAGGACGCCATGCGTGTGGCTCGCGACTTCTTCGAGATGTGCGGCGTGAGCGAGGAGGAAATGACCCGCTTCGCCTCCGAGGTCAGCGCGGGGACAGCCCAGCGCGCCGCCCTGGCCATGGCCATGGAGACCCGCCCCCGCCTTCTCATCTGCGACGAGGTCATGAGCGGCCTGGACACGTCCCAACAGAAAATGGTGCTCGAGATCCTGCGGGTCTTTGAGAAGGAAGTCAAGGGGAGTGTGCTTTACATTTCCCACAATATTGATCTGGTGAGCCGGCTCTGCGGCGAGATCATCGTCATGCAGGCGGGTCGGGTCATCGAGGCAGGCCCGACGGAGCGGATCATGGCCGATCCCCAGGCGGATTTCACGAAACGCCTGATCCGGGACAGCCGTCCGGAAGCCCTGATCGCGAGGAGACGGGGACGTCGGATGAGCGACCTTTTCAAGGTGGATACCGGTGTTTGAGCCTTGCGGCTGCGATTTCCGGATGAATGTCATCGGTCGGCCTTGCCATCTCCGCATGCAGATTATACAATGTATTAGAAGCGATTTCTTCGGCAGGCTGTCTCTATGAAGGCCTGCCGATAGATTTTCGAGGAAGATCATCTGACGGGAGAAGACTGCCACCCGCGGTCCTCCCCGCCACCCTACCGCAGGACGGAAGGCGCCGTTCCTAAAGGAGTATGCTATGGAAATAACATTACCCGCCTTTAACCACATTCTCATGGAGTTCGGATCCGGCTTCGGCCTTATGGCGCCGGTCATCCTCTTCATCTACCTCCGCAACAAGCGGAAATGCGCCATCCTGCCCGTCATCGCGGGTATCGTGGCCATGCTGGGCTTCGCCTTCGCGCTGGAGCAGTTCTTCCATGCCTTCGTTTTCTCGACAGGGCTGGGGAAGGCCATTCAGAACAACCTGGTCCTTTACGCACTGTATGGCGGTCTCGCGGCCGGTATCTTCGAGGAGACGGGGCGTTGGTGCGCCTTCCGCTTCGTCCTGAAGGACGAGTACCGGGAAAATGACCGCAATGCCCTCATGTATGCCGTAGGACACGGCGGCGTGGAAATGTTCATCATCCTCACCGTCAACTACGCGACCTTCCTCTTTTATTTTGCCATGGTCGAGAGCGGCGGTATGGCGGCGCTTACCCAGGGGCTGGATGCGGCGGCCGCCCAGGACCTTACACAGCAGCTCACGATGCTGGCCCAGAGCTCACCTCTTATGTACATTATGGCCATCATGGAGAGGATTTCCGCCATGCTGGCCCATATGGG
>CACXEL010000237.1 GCA_902766655.1 uncultured Lachnospiraceae bacterium
ATCCGCTGGGTGATCTTGTAGCCGATATTACCCGCCTGAAGATCCGGGAAAATGAGCACATTGGCCCTGCCCGCCACCGGGCTCCCCTTGGCCTTGCCGGCCGCGATCTCCGGGACCAGGGCCGCATCGAACTGCATTTCCCCGTCCAGAAGGAGGTCAGGCGCTATCCTGTGGGCGATCTCCACCGCGTCCCTCACCTTGGCCACCATGGCGTGCTGCGCGCTGCCCTTGGTGGAAAATGAAAGCATGGCCACTCTCGGCTCCTCAAAGCCGCAGAGGTTCCTGGCCGTCTCGGCCGCCGCCACCGCTATGTAGGCCAGCTCCTCGGCCGTCGGGCAGGGCATGACGACGCAGTCCGCATAGACCAAAAGTCCGTCCTCGCCCAGGCTCTTGTCCGGGCAGTCCATGAGGAAGCTGGAGGAGACCAGCTTCATGCCCGGCCGGGTCTTGATGACCTGGAGAGCGGGCCTCAGCATGTCGCCCGTGGTGTGGACCGCGCCGGAGACCAGGCCGTCCGCGTCGCCCTTTTTCACCATCATCATGCCGTAGTACATGGGATCCCTGACAAGTTCGGCCGCTGCCTCTCTCGTCAGGCCCTTGGCCTTCCTGATCTCATACAGTCCGTCCGCGTAAACGCCGGCCTTATCGCTCACGGCAGGGTCCTCCAGGCGGATTCCCTCGAGGGAGACGCCCTGGCGGGCGGCTTCGGCGCGGATCTTGTCTTCATTTCCCAGGAGAATGGGGTGGACAAGGGCTTCCCTGACCAGATCTTCCGCAGCCTTCACGGTCCTCGGCTCGTCCCCCTCCGGGAAGACGATGGTCCTTCTGTCGGCGCGGGCCTTGGCCTTGATTCTCTCAATCATACTCATAAAACGGCACTCCTCTCAATCGTCCAGGAAATCAAAGCCTTCCCAGACATTTCTGCCGGTATAGGCGAGGGGCTCAAGCTCCCCGCGCAGGACCTTCAGGGCAGGCAGGGCCAGTGCCTCCTGCTCCATCTCACCGGGGTAGACGAAGACCGGGGCGATGAAGCCGCAGCGCTTCTCAATGCCTTCCCGGATGTCATCGAAGCGCATGAGGCCGCCGGTCAGCAGGATGGCGTCCACCTTGCCGCAAAGGACGGCGCTCATCTCACCGATCATCTTGCAGATCTGGTAGATCATGGTGTTCCAGACCAGGGAGGCCTTGGGATCTCCCGCCACAGCCCGGGCATGGATGTCGTCCGAGTTGGCTGTTCCGAAATACTCCACGAAGCCGCCGGCGCGGGAGCATTTGAGGCGGACCTCATCGGCGGTGTGGGTCTGCATGTAGTCGAGGAGCTGGAGGACCGGGATCGAGCCGATCCGGGTCGGGGTGAAGGCGCCTTCCCCGTCCGCGCCCATGTTGCCGTCCACCATTCGGCCGTGGTCGTGGGCGCTGACCGTGATGCCGCCGTCGATGTGGGCGACGATATAATTGCAGTCCTCATAGCGCTTTCCTGTCGAGGCAGCGTGGTACTCCGCCACCGCCTTCTGGTTCAGCACATGAGAGTGGGATACGCGGTAAATGCCCTTGATGCCCGTGAGCCTGGCGTAGTCGCCGTACTCGTCCACATTGGTCGGGTTGAGGGAGAAAGCCGGCTTGCCGTACTTCTGGGAGAACTCCCAGGCGATCATGACGCCCAGCTTGGCCGGGTGCTCGGAGCCGCCGACGGCCGCCACGGTGTCATCGAACATCTTCCGGTCGATCCGGGTGATGCCGCCGGGCTGGGTGCAGGCGCTGCCGCCGCGGCCCACGAAGGCGTCGATGTCGGCGGGGTCTACATTTTCCTCCTTCAGCATGTCGAGGATCACCCCGAAGCGGAAGGGGAGCTGGTCGTTGACGTGGCCGAACCGAAGGAGGACCGGCGCGTCGTGGAAAAGGTTCTTCTCACAGAGGAGGGCCTCGTCCTCAAAGAGGGAGACCTTGGTCGAGGTGGAACCCGGGTTGATGGCTAGGATTAACTTTTTTTTATCTGACATGGTATGCCTCACTCAGGAAATGGAGCGCCGACGACGTAGAGGGCGCCTCCGAAGGTACTTCGATTTGCTCGAAAAGTGATTCTACCACACTTTACAGGTAATTTCATCAAAGAATGAAATAATAGTTCATGTCCCTTCCGATATAAGCCCAAAACAGTCCGGCAAGCGAGTCTGCCGGACTGTTTTGGGCTTGTATTGAGCAATCAGCTAAGGGGCAAAGCCCCTACGCCCCCGGATGATCCGGGAGCTTTCACGTTCCGACCCTTATGGGCGATGAACATGGTCATTCCAGAATAAGATCCGCCTCTCCGCGCTCCGTGACATACCCGATGACGGCAGCGTCCGGGGCGACGGTCTTTATTTCCTCGAGGCAGGCCGCCGCATACTGGTCCGGCAGTGCGAAAAGCAGGCCGCCGCTGGTCTGCGGGTCGAAGAAAATGTCCTCCAGCGGGAGCGGCACGTCGACAGCCTTCCTGACGCCGGGCTCCGCGTACTGGCGGTTCCGGTAGGCGCCCGCCGGGATAAAGCCCATGTTGGCCATCTCCCAGGCCTCCTCGTGGTAGGGAACGTCCTTGGTCCGGAAATGAATACTGACCCCGCTCCCCTGCGCCATCTCATAGCCGTGCCCCATGAGGGAAAAGCCGGTCACGTCTGTGCAGCTGTTCACAGGGTATTTCACCATCACGTCCCTGGCATACTTGTTGAGGGTCGCCATCTGGGCGTAGATCCTGTCCAGGGTTCCCTGGTCGACCAGGCCGCCCTTGGCAGCCGTGGTGAGGATGCCTATGCCCAGCTTCTTGGTCAGGATGAGGACGTCGCCCGGCTTCGCGCCCGAATTGGTCAGGACCTTGTCCGGCCGCACGAAGCCCGTCACGGCCAGCCCGTAAATGGGCTCTGCCCCCGAGATGGTGTGGCCGCCGCAGATGATGCCGCCCGCCTCATAGACCTTGTCGTAACCGCCCCGCAGGACCTCCCGGACCGTATCCGGCCCCATGGCGTCGGTGACGCACATAATATTGAGAGCCAGCTTGACCTCGCCGCCCATGGCGTAGACGTCGGAGAGGGCGTTGGCCGCGGCGATCTGCCCGTAGAGAAAAGGATCGTCCACGATGGGCGGGAAGAAATCCGTCGTCTCAATGATAGCCGTATCCTCATTGATCACGTAGACCGACGCGTCGTCAGCCTTGTCATAGCCCACGATGAGCCTGGGGTCCTCATGGGTGCAGAAGCCCTCCAGCAGACAGGCCAGAGTACCCGCGCCCACCTTGGCGCCGCAGCCGGCGCAGCTGGCCAGCTTTGTCATCCTTACCTCTGTCTCCATCACGCAATCCTCCTGTAAAAATGCAGCCCTCACCCGGGCTTTTTCTTTTGTCCTGTCTTTGCGCAGGCTGTCAGGCAATGTCAGTCCATCCTGAATCAGCGGGCGCCGCCTGCATCAGCCATCCGTGTATTCCGTGCCGGGCTCAGAAAAACTCAATCTCCGGCATCAGCCCACCGCCGGTCGCCAACCATTCACCGCGCGTGACCTGCACTCAGAAGGTCTCCGTCTCCGGCATGAGCCCGCCGCCGGTCGCCCAGACCAGGTGGGTAGCCTGGTCCATACAGTCCGAAAGGCCATGGGCCTTAATATAATCCTCCATGACGGAACCCGGACGGCCGATTTCCTCAAGACCCCGGAAGCCGGCGCAGGCGGAGGGTTCAACGCGGATCCCGTCCACCTCCTCGAGCAGCTTCCTGTAGGCCAGCATATGCTCGTCCGTCACCGTGAAAGCGCCGGACATGAGCGGTGTCATCAACCTGCAGGCGAAGCCCGAGGGTCTGCCGACCGCCAGTCCGTCGGCAGCGGTCCGGCCGGTCAGGCCGATATCCTGAACACAGATGTTGCCCCGCTTCCCGGTCGCCATGCCGAGAAGGAAGCAGGGAGCCTCCACCGGTTCGGCGAAGAAGCAGTGGACCGCATCGCCGTACATCTGTTTGAAACCAAAGGTGATGCCTCCGGGCGCACCGCCCACGCCGCAGGGAAGGTAGAGGAAAAGCGGATGCTTTTTGTCAACCGGAATGTTTGCATTTCTCAGCTGGACGGAGACACGCATGGCGGCGGCCGAGTAACCGAAGAAGAGGTCCTCAGAGAACTCGTCGTCGACGAAGAAGCTCATCGGGTCCTCCTCGGACATGGCCCTTCCCTCGGCCACTGCCTCCGTGTAATCCGAATCGTACTCGATGACTGTCACCCCTTCGCTGCGGAGGAGGTCCTTCTTC
>CACXEL010000238.1 GCA_902766655.1 uncultured Lachnospiraceae bacterium
GTCGGGCGGCTACAAGTTCGATCTCAAGGCCACCAACGGCAGGATCGTTGCCACATCCCAGATCTATAAGGCTGCCAGGTACTGCAAGACCGGTATCGCCAGCGTGACGAAGAACGCGCCGGTTGCTGCGGTGGAGGATCAGACAGTGGAGGGCTTCGCAAAGCAGAAGCATCCCAAGTTCGAAATTTATCAGGACAAGGCCGGCGAGTTCCGCTTCCGGCTGAAGGCTACCAACGGCCAGATCATCGCTGTCAGCGAGGGCTACAAGACCATGAAGGCCTGCGTGGACGGTGTGGAGTCGGTGAAGAAGAATGCGGTCGATGCACCGGTGGTTGAGGAATGACCGGTCCCGGGAGACCGCAATAGAGCGACCATCCATTGAACAAAGTCAGTTATGGAGCGGCTGTCCGGCAAAGCGCGGGTGGCCGCTTTTTCCTCTCGATAATTATCAATTTTCTCCTTGACACATGTCCTTATTTATCATAGAATATCTTAGTGTTCCGCCCATGCCGCCGAAATCGTGTCTCCAAGGCTAAAGACGGAGCTTACGAGAGATAATAATCAGGAAGATAAAGAAGACGTTTATGGAGGTAGAGATTTGGCTAACATCAAATCTGCAAAGAAAAGAGTTCTGGTAAATGCCAAGAAGGCGGCGCGCAACAAGTCCATCAAGTCCGGTGTCAAGACTTCCGTCAAGAAGGTCGATGCCGCGATCGCAGCCGGCGACAAGACCGCCGCTGTCGAGGCCCTGAAGAATCTTCAGAGCACCATGGGCAAGGCCACATCCAAGGGTGTTTACAAGAAGAACACCAACGCCAGGAAGATCTCCCGCATGGCCCAGGCCATCAACAAGATCGGCGAATAATTGGATGCGAGGGGCTTTTGGCCCTATCCGTTAAGACAAACAATGAGAACCTTCCGAATGACCCAATCGGAAGGTTCTTTCTTTTACGGGAGAGTTATGTATGGCGAAGGCCTCTCACAGCGAAAACCTGGCCAGCATCATCTCAAGAGCCGTCTGGTCCTTCATGGCGCCGGTCTTGACGGCCTCGTCCATGGAGACCGCAAAGGCAACGTGGTCCCGCAGCTCCCGGAGGCTGTAGCGCCTGGCGTTGCCCAGGGTCTTGCGGACGACGAAGGGCTTTAAGGCCAGCTTTTCTGCGATGACCGGCTCCGAATCGCCGCCCTGCGAAAGCTCCAGCACCTTCAGCATCCGGTCATATTCCCGGGAGATGAGGACGATCGTGGCCATGGGTTGGCGCTGGAGGGCTACCAGGTCCGCATAGAGGGCGTAGGCCCGCTTTCTGTCGTGCCTGACGAGGGCTGAGATCATATCGAAGATCCGGTCCTCGACCTTGACGGAGATGACTGCGTCTATGTCGTCCCTGGTCACCACATCCATACCGGGATGGGCTCCCTGGGCATAATTGACGATCTTGTCCAGCTCGGCAGCTATGGTCGTCATATCCGTGCCGGTGCAGGTGATGATATAGCTCATATTGTCCGCCGTGATCCTGAGGCCGTTCCTCTTCAGGATGGCGGCGCCCCAGATCCTGAGCGTATCCTCCTTCTGCTCCGTGAATTCACACACGTAAGCGGCCTTGCTCACAGCCTTGTAGAGCCGCCCCCGCTTGTCCACCTCAGCCTCTGAGAAAATGATGACCGTGCTCTCGGGCAGGTTTCCGATATAATCCGCAAGCTGCTCTGAAGCGCGCTTGAACAGGCCTGTATCCTTGACCAGGATGAGGCGTTTTTCTGCGAAGAAGGGCAGGGTCTCGGCCAGGTCGATGATTTCGCCCTCTGTCACCTTGTCGCCCGTAAAGCGGGTGAAATTCATGGTGTCGCTGTCCGGGATGATGGCGGAGCAGAGTTTGGACGTGAAGCTGAGCCGGTTGTAGCTCTCCTTGCCGTAGAGAAGGTAGATGTGTTCAAATGTGTTTTTACGAATGTCTTCATTTATCTTTTTCATGAGTCTATTTTACGATGAATCGATTTATGATACAATAAAAAATTGGTAACCGGTCAGCTTCCGGTCCCGGAATGCGACGCATCCCCCGCAGGGGCTGAAGAGCTGCGGCCGGACTCACGAAGAGGAGTGAACAGACTATGAAAATGAAACCCATGCTCGGCTCCCTGACCGCCGTCATGCTTGCCTTGTCCATCGGCTCGGCACCGGTCCTGGCATCCGCCGGTGACTATTATCCTGAAAAAGATCACCCGGAAGTCAGCTACGATGATATGGCCTACGAGGGCGTCGACACCGCCCGGCTCGATGGTTATCTTAAGGACCTGAGCGCCCTCGCTGCCGAAGGCGGGCAGAATGACGCGCGTCTCACAGAGCTTTATGGCGCCATCGTGGACGAGTTCGATCATCTTTTTACCCAGGAGGCTCTCTGCTATATTGCCCATTCCAGGGACGGAAACGATAAGGCGATCTCGGATGAGTATGAGAAGATCCAGGAGGTCCTGATCGACGCCAACGACCGGGCCAACGTCGCCCTCTCCGAGGTCTCGAAGACCACGCTGGCTCCCGCGCTGGAGGCCCTGATCGCGGAGGACGTTCAGGACGAGGAGCTGGCTGCGGACATCATGGACAAGCTGAAGGAGTATGAGCCCCTGCTTGACCGTGAGAAGGAGATCGCCGCAAAGCTGGCGGCACTCCGGACAGAATACAACGAGGCTTCTCTGGCCAGCTATACGGTGGAGGTGGACGGCAGGATCTGGACGACGGAATCCTTTGAGGAGGATCCTCCCAGGGACAACGATGAGTATTATGCGGTCATGGACGCCCTGAGCGGCGCCTTGAACGAGGCCGCAGCGGATATTTATCTGGAAATGATACCCCTTCTCAATGAGGAGGCGGTCCTGGAGGGCTACGACAACTACGCCGACTATGCCAACGCGGAGGCTTACGAACGAGACTACTCCTCCGAAGAGCAGCAGAAGCTGGCCGAGGACGTCCGCACCTATCTCATGCCGCTGATGGAAGAAATCAGCATGACCATCGATTCCGGCAGCTACCGCAGGCTGGAAAGAAGGATTGCCGGCATGACCGCCGATGACATGCTGGATCTTATGGCACCCTATGTGGGGAAAATCGATCCGGAGCTCCGGAAGTCATTTGACGCGCTCCGGTCCGGCCGTCTCTATGACATGGACTTCGGCGACAGCAAGCTGGACGTGGGTTACACCATAGGGCTGGATGAATACGGGACGGCTTTCATTTTCAATTCGCCCTACGGGAGCTTCTCGGACTTCAGCGGGGCGACGGTGCACGAGTTCGGGCACTTCAACGAGGCCTGGCATACGGTGGTGCCCAGCTTCTGGCAGACCTCCCACCTGGATGTGTCGGAAATCTCTTCTCAGGGCCTCGAGACCCTCTTTCTGGAATACGCCGAGGATATGTTCGGCAGGAAGGCAGGCAGGGCCTACAGGGATGGCGTCATCTACAACCTGACGTCAGCTGTCCTCATGGCCTGCATGGTGAACGACTTTGAGACCACGGTCTTTACTTCCGATGAGACCTGGACCAGAGACAGTCTGAACCAGCTTTTCTTCGATCTCTGCACAGAGTATGACTACGCGCCGGGCTCAGTGGAGGAGTGCTACTGGTGGGCGGAGATCCCGCACCTCTTC
Organism: uncultured Lachnospiraceae bacterium; assembly: GCA_902766655.1. GTDB lineage: Bacteria > Bacillota > Clostridia > Lachnospirales > Lachnospiraceae > Chordicoccus. Next base: position 3,637 of record CACXEL010000238.1, read on the forward strand.
GAGAGCCCTCTCTACTACATGGCCTACGGTACTTCCGCCCTGGGCGCCATGGATATCGCCTGCGAGGCCCTGCGGGACAGGGACAAGGGCGTGGACAAATATATGCGTCTCACGGCGCTCGCTTCCATGTATCCGCTGAGGGAATCCCTTGAGAAGGCGGACGTGGAGGATATTTTCTCAGAAGGTGCGGTGGAGAGAATCGCGGATGCGATGAGAGAACTGCTGGATTTGACCGCCCGGCAGGGGAGGTATCCCCAACGGGGCTATATCTATATCGGCATCTTTGCGGCAGTCCTCGCCCTGATCGCGGTGGCGTTCATTTTCCTTGTTGGCAGGGCACGCCGGAGACCTGTGGAACGGGGTTCACGTCGGTACTACGCCGGGGAAGAGGACCCTGCCTTTGACCTCCGGGACACGGGAGGATTTGACCCTGTCTTCGGCGGAGATGACGATGAGCCCGGAGAAGAAGCTTATCCGCCAGATTGGATGGCAGTGGAAAATGACGACACAGCCGTCCTTGCGGCTGAACAGAAATACCCGGCCGACGCTCCGGCCGGGACGAAGGATGTGCCCTACGGGCAGGATGGAGTATAAATGGACCAGAGCAAGATCCGCAACTTTTGTATTATAGCCCACATCGA
>CACXEL010000239.1 GCA_902766655.1 uncultured Lachnospiraceae bacterium
GCCTTCTCAAGAAAGAATCCGATGAAGGCGAAGGCGACGCCGAAACCGACGACCAGGCCCCAGGTGACGGACCGCTGGTCGGTCACCTCAAGGGCGACCGCCATGGCGTACCCGATCAGGAGGCCCAGATAAGCCCCGGCCAGGGACACGTAGAACCGAAGGAACTTATAGCCTACATAGCACATGCTCCCGGTCACCGCCAGGAAGAGGAGCGATGTCCCCATGCTCCCGAGTACGGAGCTGAAAATCAGACGGTTCAGACCGTCGACGATATTGTTTATCTGACTCATGTCACTTAAATCCCCTTATTGACTGCCAAGGACCTCTTCAAGGACCTGCCACTCTTCATTATACTATATGGATCTCCCCTTCTTCAAGCCGAATGACTCTTTCCTTGTACAGCTTTCCGACTGCACGCTTGAAGGCGGCCTTGGAGAGGCCGAAGACCTCCCGGATCCTGTCCGGATCGGCCTTGTCATCGAAGGGCAGACGGCCGTCATAGTCCTCCCGGATCACGGCCAGGACAGCCTCGGCGTCCTCCCCCCGCTGGATATAAGCCTTCTCGTGGGCGGTGAGGTCCAGTTTGCCGTCCTCCTTGACGTTTGTCACGCGGAGCTTCAGGACCTGGCCCGGTGTGTAGTCGGTCTGCATTTCCCGCCTGGGGATCATGCCGGAATACATGTTGTCGACAGCGATAAAGACGCCAAAGTTGTGGGCCACCTGGTAAACGGTGCCGCTGACGGTATCGCCCACCACCTAGGGCGGATCCATGCGCAGGTAGGGATAGACCTTCATGGTGGCGGCCAGCCGGCCGCTCTTGTCCACGTAGAGGGCAGCCAGCACGTCCTCACCGCTCTTCACCTGGCGCGTCTGCTCGTGGTAAGGCAGAAGGAGGTCCTTCTCAAGGCCCCAGTCGAGGAAGGCGCCGATCCGGTTGACCTGGCTGCACTTCAGCACCGCCACACCGTGGAGCAGGATCTTCGGCTCCCGCGTAGTCGCAATCAGCCTGTCCTGGGAATCCCGGTAAATGAAGACCCGGAGCGCATCCCCCGCCTCACAGCCTTCCGGCACCTGCTTCGCGGGCAGGAGTACACGGCTTTCGCGCTCCGCCTCCTCGCTCTCACCAAGGTAGACGCCGAAATTCTCCTTCTTGACGACGTAAAGCTTCTGCATTTTTCCCAATTCAATCATTTTGGTTGTTCCGTCCTTTCTTTTTGATGACCCTCTCCCGGCCGGGAGAGGCTGTATATGATCCGCCGGGGGCTCATGAGAGGCCGGCGGGTGCCTGTGTTGTTCGACCGGGGCGGGATTTTGAACCCCGGCAGGTGTTCTCATTTGAATTCCGTGACCGCGCAGGGCTGGCCGTCACACTCGAGCCAGATGACATAGCTCTTCTCGTCGTGCCAGACCTTGGGGACCAGGACGTCGCCCAACATGGCCTGGCGGATATACTGGACCCGGATCTCATGGATGGGAAACTCCGGGGGCAGATACGACAGGGCCATCTCCACATAGCGGGCGTTGTTGACGTGTCCGTTGGTGTCCAGGCTCACGGCGTGAATTTCGAATGCGGGCATGACCTCCACGTCGCCCTCGGGGATCGTGATCTTTCTGGGCGCGGCCTTCAAATCCAGCGGCGCATCCGTCCCGTAGGCCTCCTGCTCCACCTGGGGAATCCGGATCGGACGGCCTGCCGCCATATCGAAGTAGGCCCAGTGGGAGCCTGCCATAGCCACCGTCTCCCCCTGCTCGTCGAGCAGAATAAAATGCCTGTTGGCCTCGAAGCCCCTGAACCTGTAGGGAAGGGTCCTCGTGGTGATCCGCTCGCCTATGGACGGCTCCCGGAAAATGACGATCTGCCAGGCCACAATGACCCAGCCCACCGACTCCCTGAGCCAGACATCCGGGCCGCGTCCGACCTCGATGGAGTGAAAGACCGTACAGTCCTGCATCCGATTCACCAGACCCAGGACCGAGAGCTTACCGTCGGGCTTGACCTCCGAGTAGCGGATCCTTGAGGTAAATTCATACATAAACCAGTTCCTGCCTTGCAATGCTCCGCTGTGAGCGGATAGATATGACTATCTTAATATCTTTTCCCGGATTTATCAATCAGAGATTGCGGGAAATAAATCCACCCGCAGCGGCATGATCAGAAGAGCCTGGGATATTCGGCGGATCCGCAGGCGCTTTCTCCGTACCTATCACGTATGACCGCTGCCTGCAGACGAAGGCGGGGCGGAAACTTCCCATTCACAGAAGCTGCATATATGCAAAAGCGGAGCCGGCGTAAAGCCCAGATGGGCTTCGCCGGCTCTGCAATCATCCTTGCTTTATGCAGTTCGATCTTCCTCTCTCCGAAAGCATTCCGGAGATTCAATGAGCGCCTCACCGGAGGCGTTTTGCCGGGATTCGCCCCGGCTCAAAGAGACATTCCGGATGTCCGGTCAGCGCCTCGCCCGTGGCGGTTCACATTGATTCGATCAGGCCGGAAGGGGCGTTCAGGATGTTCATGAACTCCTCGCCGGTGATGGTCTCATTTTCGTAAAGGAACTTGGCCAGCTCGTGGAGCTTGCCGATGTTGTCGGTCAGGAGCTTCAGGGCCTTGTCGTGCTGGGTCTTCACGATGTCCACCACGGTCTCGTCGATCTGGCGCGCCGTCTCCGGGGCGCAGGTCAGGGAAGTGTCACCGCCCAGGTACTGGTTGGTCTGGGTGCTCATGGCCACCATGCCAAAGCGGTCGTCCATGCCGTACTGGGTCACCATGGCCCGGGCCAGTTTGGTGGCCTGCTCGATGTCGTTGGAGGCGCCGGTGGTGATGGACTTGAAAATGAGTTCCTCCGCGCACCGCCCGCCGGTCAGCGTGGCGATCTTGCTGAGGATCTCGTCCCGGGACATGAGGAATTTATCCCCTTCGTCCACCTGGAGTGTGTAGCCAAGCGCACCCGAGGTCCTGGGGATGATAGTGATCTTCTGGACCGGGGCAGAGTTGGTCTGAAGGGCGGCCACCATGGCGTGGCCAATCTCATGGTAGGAGACGATCAGCTTCTCCTTCTCGGAGAGGACGCGCGTCTTCTTCTGATAACCGGCGATGACGACTTCGATGCTCTCCTGGAGGTCCTCCTGGATCACGACCCGGCGACCCATGCGCACGGCCCGGAGAGCGGCCTCGTTAACGATGTTGGCCAGCTCGGTGCCGGAAGCGACGGCCGCCGTCTTGGCGATGGTCTCAAAATTGACGTTGTCCGCCACGC
>CACXEL010000240.1 GCA_902766655.1 uncultured Lachnospiraceae bacterium
CCTCCGCTGCGCGGAGGCCCTCTTCGACGCTCATGACGGCAACCCCCTCCGGGTGCGGGATTCCGAGCTCCCGGATGACCATTTCAAATGCATCCCTGTCCTCTGCCCTGTGGATCGCCTCCGGACTCGTGCCGATGATCGTAACGCCCCTTCGGGCCAAAGGCTCCGCCAGATTCACGGCCGTCTGCCCGCCGAGAGACGCGATCACACCGCAGGGCTGCTCCAGATCAACGATATTCATAATGTCTTCCACTGTCAGCGGTTCAAAATACAGCTTGTCGGAAGTCGTGTAGTCTGTCGAGACCGTCTCAGGGTTGTTATTGATAACGATCGCTTCGTAGCCCATCTCACGAATTGTCTTCACAGCATGGACGGTGGAATAGTCGAATTCCACTCCCTGCCCGATGCGGATCGGCCCGGAGCCGAGCACAAGGATCTTCTTTTTATCGGATACAACTGACTCATTCTCGTCCTCATAGGTCGAGTAGAAATAAGGCACGTAGCTTGCGAACTCGCTCGCGCAGGTATCGATCATCTTGTAAACCGGACGGATATCTTTCCGCTTCCTGAAAAGACGGATATCCTCCTCGCCGCACCCAAGCAGCTCCGCTATATAGGAGTCCGAGAACCCCATGCGCTTGGCATCGAAGACCAGCCCGCGAATACCGCTGCCCGCTGCCATCTCATCCGTCTCGGGCGCATCCACAGCAAGCACATGCCTCCCCGCCGCATCGCAGGCATGGGCATACGCCTCCAGCTTTTTCTCGAAATCGACGATCTTTTTGATTTTATCCAGGAAAAACAGATCGATCTTCGTCCTGACGTAGATGGTCTGCGGATCCGCCCCGAGCCACAGAAGCTCAGAGATAGCGTAAATCCGGTCGTCTGTCCCTTCCTCGATATAGTGAAGAAGCTTCTCGATGGCTTCGAGGCGATTCTCCGGTGCCTCCTTCCGGGAGAGGTTCTTCACATCGAATTTCTCAAGGTGAATATGATTCTTCCCGTCCTCCAGAGACCGGATCGCCTTCAGGAGGCTCTCCTCCATGGTCCGCCCGACACTCATGGTCTCACCGGTCGCCTTCATCTGGGTGGAGAGGACGTTGGAGGCGAGCGTGAATTTGTCAAAGGGGAACCGCGGCATCTTGGTCACCACATAATCGAGGGCGGGTTCGAAGCTGGCGGGGGTGTTGGCGAGAGGGATCTCATCCAGATTCATCCCGACCGCGATCTTGGCGGAGACTCTCGCGATCGGATAGCCGGTGGCCTTGGAGGCCAGCGCGGAAGATCTCGAGACTCTGGGATTGACCTCTATGACATAATAGTCAAATGACTCCGGGTCCAGCGCGAACTGCACGTTGCAGCCGCCCTTCACCTTAAGCGCGCGGATGATCCGGAGCGCGCTGTCCCGGAGCAGGTGGTATTCCTTGTTGGTAAGGGTCTGGCTCGGGGCCACAACAATCGAGTCTCCCGTGTGGATTCCGACCGGGTCCAGATTTTCCATGTTGCAGATGGTGATGGCGGTGTCATTGGCATCCCGCATCACCTCATACTCAATCTCCTTGTACCCTTTGACGCTCTTCTCGACGAGGACCTGATGGACCGGGGACAGCGCAAGCGCGTGCTTCATCATCTCCCGCATCTCCTCCTCGTCATAGGCAAATCCGCCACCGGTCCCGCCCAGGGTAAAAGCCGGCCGAAGAACGACGGGGTAGCCGATGGACTCCGCCGCGGACAGGCCTTCCTCGATACTACCGGCTATGGCTGATGGGACGACCGGCTCGTGCAGCTCCTGGCACAGCTCCTTGAATTTCTCGCGGTCCTCCGCGCGGCGGATGCTCTCCGCGTCCGTCCCCAGGAGCTCGATCTCGCACTCATCGAGAACACCTTTCTCGTAGAGCTGCAGGGAGAGATTGAGTCCGGTCTGCCCGCCGATGCCAGGTACGATCGCGTCCAGCCGCTCGTAGCGGCATATTCTGGCCACATATTCCAGGGTAAGGGGTTCCATGTACACCTTGTCAGCAATCGTGTGGTCCGTCATAATGGTCGCCGGGTTTGAATTTGCGAGAATGACCTCATAGCCTTCCTCCTTCAGGGCGAGACAGGCCTGGGTTCCCGCATAATCGAACTCAGCCGCCTGGCCGATCACGATAGGTCCGGAGCCGATGACGAGAATTTTGTTGATATCTGTCCGTTTTGGCATTGTTCAGCCTCTTTTCATCCATATTCGAACTATTCAGCACCGCCGCTTCCGCGCGCAACTCCAGTCAGCCTTTCTTCATCATTTCCGTGAACCTGGAAAACAGATAGGTGCTGTCCTGCGGTCCCGGCGCGCTTTCCGGGTGGTACTGCACCGAGAACACCCTGTCCGCCGCGCAGCACACTCCCTCCACCGTACCATCAAGCAGATTGACGTGCGATACGGAAAGCCCGGTCCCCGCAAGCGAAGCTTCCTCCACAGCGTAGCTGTGGTTCTGGCTCGTGATCTCAATCTTCCCGGTCTGCAGATCCTTCACAGGGTGGTTGCCTCCCCGGTGTCCGAACTTCAGCTTATATGTCTCTGCCCCGTAGGAGAGGGCGATCAGCTGATGGCCGAGGCAGATTCCGAAGAGCGGAACACGTCCCCTGATCTCACGGAGCGTGCGAACGACCTCCGGCACATCCATCGGGTCGCCGGGCCCATTGGAAATGAACACACCGTCCGGAAGCAGCGACATGATCTCCTCACTGCCGGTGTTGTAAGGCACGACAGTGACATTGCACTTGAACTTGTTCAGCATGCGGACTATGTTGGTCTTCATTCCGCAGTCGATGGCTACCACATTGAATCTCGGGTTCGACGTCCGGCTGTACCATTTCTTCCTGCAGCTGCACCGGCTGACCGCATCCCGCCTGACTGGCGTCTGTCTGATGAGTCTTACTGCTTCCTCCACGGACATGTCAGAATCTGTCAGGACCGCCCTGCGGGTACCGTAGTTACGGATGCTCCTCGCTAGCTTTCTGGTATCTACGCCGCTGATTCCGGGCGTGCCGGTCTCCTCCAGATATTCAGGGACCGACCTGGTCGAACGGAAATTGGACGGCATCTCGTTGATATCCCTCACGACGAGGGCCGCCGGTCCCGTCATCTTACTCTCATAGTCTTCATCCGCCAGGCCATAATTCCCGATCAGCGGATAGGTCATGACGACTGCCTGGTCGGTGTAGGAGGGGTCGGACAATATTTCCTGATATCCGACCTGTGAGGTGTTAAAGACGACCTCGCAGACGACTGTACCCCCGGCACCGAATCCGATGCCGGGGTACACACTTCCGTCCTCCAGGATTAGTTTGCGATCATATTTCATTCTGCCTCATTCCTCCCCCCATGATTACATACAGCTGTTCATGCCGCAGGTCATTATAAAGCATGCAACCCCGGCCGCTGACATCACAAATCCGGATGACCGACTCAAGGCCGGCCGCCTCAGGCACCAGCTCGCGGAAAAGGTTCGGAACCTCAAGAAGCCTTTCCGGGCGGAAGGCTTTGGTGTGTTCATTTTCAAACACAGCCGTATACAGGATCCCGGCCTCGACCAGGTCCTGGAAGATATGGCTGCCGTAGGAAAGCTCGGGGTTGTAGCCCACACCGGATACCGACACCTCGCAGACCACCTCGAACTCACTGATATCCGCAAATGTCGTCGGCACCCCCAGTTCCGGCGATGTCGTCCCGATCCTTCCCGGAACGATCAGCATCATATGCTTGCCGGCACCTCTGTATTTCCAGTTGATTCTTCCGATTGCCTTGGCCACGGAATCCTTCTGCGCATACGGAAGTTCATAATAGGAAGTCGGATCGACATACACAATGAAATCAAGCGGAACAGCTCTGGAAAGGCCCATAGAAGCCCCCTCTGAGTGAAGCAGCAGAGCCTCCTCCGGCATTACCTCGGGCAGCCGGACCTCCCCGGTGTCTTCAAATGCCTGAAGCGGCCGGCACTGAAGCAGGTTGATCACAAACTCCCTGTTCTCGGAAAGATTCAGTGTAAATTCAATATCGACAGGCTGACCGTACTCCTTCTGGATGACCTGCATCAACTCCTGAAGCCCCCGCATCATCTCTCTGCGGCCAACAAGACCCTTGCAGGAAATAAACACCACAGACCGGTACTGACCGCGTTCGCGAAAGCGCTGCTCGACCTCATAGTCATGCTCGAGCAGCGCATTCTTGAGATACTGCGGCAGCTTCGGCTCAATATCCTGCAGCTCCAGTTTTTCCAGCTGCCTTTTTTCCTTGTCAATGACCTCCAGCTTTCGCTGAGAGAACTGGTGCTTCTCCGCGACGGTGGCGTAAGGAGTGGCTTCCGGCCGGTCAAGGTTGACCAGCCTCGGGTAAGACCCTTCCGTCCTGTCGACAGCCGATGTGCCAAGTCCCATGACAAGGCGCAGCATCCCGGCTGAAGGATCCATCGTCTTGTCGAACCGGTACATACTGTAGGAATAGCCTACGCCCGCAGCGCAGGGCATGTAATAGTGGTCATAGTGGGAGCCGGAGACACGCTGCACCAGGAGGGCCATCTGCTCATCATGGTCCGCCAGATTCCTTCGCTTTCTGTAATCCAGGGCAGACAGGCTCATCGTGCTCGCGTAGACCTGCCGGACCGCATTCTCGAACTCTTCGAGGCGCTCCTCGAGGGTGCCTGCATTTGCACAGAAGACCGACTCATACTTTCCGGCAAATGCATTCCCGAACCCATCCTCCAATATACTGCTCGACCTCACGATGATCGGATCGTGGCCGTAATACTCCAGAAGCAGACAGAAGCGCTCCTCCATCTCATGTGAAAAATGTCCGGCAAGAAGCCCCTCCGAGAACTGCTTCGCCAGAGAAAAATACTCCTCCTCCCGCCGCTGCCTGACCCGCAGATCCCACAGTCCATTCCCGACAATATAGGAGTAGTAGACGTCCGACCCCACGAACCAGGAATCGTGCGGTTCCAGGACATCATAGAGATCCGGCCGCTTATTCTCTATGATTTTTCGGGCCAGCAGCATTCCGCAGGCTTTCCCGCCGATCATGCCTGTCCCGATCATACGGTCACGGACAAAGAAATAATCCATGGGACCGAAATTCTCACGGATCATCTCCCGCATCCTCTCATCCCTCGTCATCATGATCCGGCACATGCGGGCACACTCTTCGGCGACATCGGCCCCCATCTCATATTTCTGCTTTGTCAAAGTAAAGAACCGGTCCCAGAAATCCGTGTTCTGCTCATCCCCCGGTCTCTGATGACGGTTCATGACCTGGTAGAACCGGCTTGCCCGGACACCGTCGAGAAGGGGAGTCACCGTGCCCTTTGCGCGGTCATAGAAATGCGGCAGGAACATAGTGTCCGAATTGCGATTCCACACCTTATCCGGCCGGACGTAGACCGCGTCCCCGTATGAATACACGTCGAGAAACAGCTGCGTCGTATCCCGAATCTTGCCGATCGCCTGCAGTGAATGCTTTCCGCGTATCAGCGGGAAAAACGCGACGGTATCCAAAATGAATAAAAACGGACAGGTCACGCGGAAAAAATTCCCCATCATAAGATCGGTGGACCAGGCTGTCTGGAGCTCCGACAGGCAGTCGAACACGTAGAAGGCGTCACGGCCTTCCCGCTCGATCAGATTGTGGATCTCTACCGTGAAATTTTCAAATCTGTGCGAAAGCTCGATCTGCACTGTCCTGACCTCCGGATGACCCTCAACCAGGGGCGGATGACTTGCAAAACGCACATAGATAATGTTCCGATGATCCTCTATCGCCTGTTCAATATAAGGATCAAGGAAATAGTGGAACTCTTTCAGATTGGAGACACGCC
>CACXEL010000241.1 GCA_902766655.1 uncultured Lachnospiraceae bacterium
GGGAAGGATTGAAGATAAAAGCTCCGTCGATCATGCCGACCTGTGTCATCGCGCAGGGGCCGTCAAAGGGGATATCGGAAATGCTGGTTGCCAGAGCGGAGCCGAGCATGGCCACGACCTCGGGATCGCACTCCGGATCGACGGACATGACCAGGTTGTTGAGGGTGACGTCGTTGCGGTAGTCCTTGGGGAACAGTGGGCGCATGGGCCGGTCGATGACGCGGCTGGTCAGGACCGCGTGGGTGCTGGCCTTGCCTTCGCGCTTGTTGAAGCCGCCCGGGAATTTGCCGATGGCGTACATTTTCTCCTCGAACTCGACAGAGAGCGGGAAGAAGTCGATGCCTTCTCTCGGTGCTTTAGAAGCTGTCGCGGTGGAGAGGACCACAGTATCGCCGTAGTGCATGAAGCAGCAGCCATTGGCCTGCTTGCCCACGCGGCCGATGTCGATGCTGAGAGTCCTGCCGCCAAGTTCCATTGAATAAGTCTTGTATTCTCCCATTCTTTCTTCCTTCTGGCCGATTGGCCTAAATTGTTGTCCTGCGTCATATGCAAGTGGCGCGCCCGGGTATACCGGTCGTCCCATTTACACATGACGCATAAAACTAGAGGGCAGGTATATGCCTGCCCCCTTTATTACCTTTATTTTCTCAGACCCAGTTTCTCGATCAGCGCACGATAACGCTCGATGTCCCTGTCCTTAAGATAAGCCAGCATTCTGCGTCTCTGGCCTACCAGCTTCAGAAGACCACGGTTGGAATGGAAATCCTTGGGGTTCTTCTTCATATGCTCTGTCAGCTCGCGGATCCTTGCGGTCAGCACAGCGACCTGGACTTCCGGTGAACCTGTGTCGCCCTCGGTGCGGGCATACTCAGCCATAATGGCCTGCTTCTTTTCCTTGTCGATCATTTCTTTTTTCCTCCAAAAATATTATATTCCCGCCTTTCATCAGGCCGCGGTCGGAGTGTCCAACGACCGGATGAAGGTGCCGCTGTCATATACAGCGTTTCACAGTATATCATGAGGTCTTTCTTCCAGTCAAGGGCAAAGTGCACACTTTGCCAAGGTTTCCGGGCGGGCCTCATTTGCCCGGGATCGCCTCCTCACTCCTGATTCAGGGGATGACCGGCGAAGTAGGCTTCCCCGTAGCGCCTGTCGTTCATGATTTGTTCCTTGAGATCCTCCACCGAGGGAAATTTCCTCTCAGGCCGCTCGAAATCCAGAAGTTCCACCTTCTGGCACTCGCCGTAGAGATCCTCGCTGCAGTTGTACAGATAAGTCTCGACGCCGACGAAATGGCCGTCCACCGTCGGTTTGGTCCCGATATTCGTGATGCCCGCGAATACCTCGCCGTCCACGGTGACCCGCGCGGCGTACACGCCGTTCGGAGGCAGGAGCTTGCCCTTGCCCGGAATCAGGTTGGTGGTCGGAAAACCGATGGTCCGGCCGACCTGGCGGCCGTGAATGATCCGCCCCGTCACGAAGTAGGTGTAGCCCAGAAGGCGGCTGACTTCATCCATCCGCCCCTCCTCCAGGGCCTTGCGGATCCGGGTACTGGAGACGGGGTCGCCGTCCATTTTCACCTTGGGTACCACATCCACGGTAAAGCCCAGCCGCTTTCCCAGTTCCACCAGCATGGCAGCGTCGCCGCGGCGCCGGTAGCCGAACCGGAAATCGTCTCCCACGACCAGGTGGACCGCCTTGAGGCTGTCGACCAGGACGTCTCTCACGAAGGTCTCCGGCTCCATCTGGATGATCTCGGGGACAAAGGGGCACTCGATCAGGGTGTGTACGCCCATATCCTCCAGCATTATCCGGCGCTCCTCGTCGGTCAGCAAGGACACGGAGGCAGCGGAAAGACGGAAGACGATGCTTCGCGGAAAACTCCCGCTCCGGAGTCTCTCCCCGGTCTTGTCCAGGACCCGGTGAATCAGCGCCTGATGGCCGAGGTGCAGGCCATCGAATTTGCCCAGCGTGATGACGGCAGGCTTCTCAGAAGAAAAATCGATTGTGTCTTTTATTACAAGCATAAATATCCCTCCGGCTTTTTTAGCCTGCTGCGGTCACTGGGCCACCTCACAGAACATTTTCACCGGCTTCATGAGCTGCCCGTCCCTCCGGTAAATGCCGATAAACTCTCCGGCGGCATCGTACATTCTCAGCTCCGAGCCGTCCTCGATGGCAGCCGGGTCCCCCGGCGCGATGGCATTGCCGTTCCTCAGGGCGGGCGAGAACTCCTGCGCCGCCTCAAAGCGCGGCAGGTCCCGGTAGAAGTGGTCGATCGGTAAAATGAAATCCCTCTCGCCCCGCTCCATCCTCCGGGCGATCTCGTCGATGGTCAGGCTGTCCTCCAGGCAGAAATCATCCACCCGGGTCCTGATGAGGGCCGACATGGCCGCGCCGCAGCCCAGCTTCCGACCGATATCCTCACAGAGAGTGCGTATGTAGGCGCCCCTGGTGCAGGTGACCCGGAACCGGGCCCTGGGCAGGTCCACGGAAAGGACCTCCATGCCGCTGAATTCGACGGGCCGCGTGGGCCGCTCCACCTCTATGCCCTTCCTGGCCAGTTCGTAGAGCCGGCGCCCGCCGACCCAAACGGCCGAGTACATGGGCGGAAGCTGCTCGCCCTTCCCTTCAAAGGAGAGGATGGCTTCCCTCAGCTCCTCTTCGGAAACTGTCACAGGGTGCTCCTCAAGGATCTTTCCCGTGGTGTCCTGGGTGTCGGTAATGATTCCCAGCACCAGCTCCGCCTCATAGGTCTTGGTGCCTCCCGTCAGCGTCTCCACCAGCCGCGTCGCCTTCCCCAGGCAGATGGGCAGAACGCCCTCCGCGTCCGGGTCCAGCGTGCCGGTGTGCCCGATCTTCTTCTGCCCAAAAACATGCCGCAGTCTGGCGACTACGGCAAATGAAGTCATTCCCTTTTCTTTTCGAACGTTGACAACTCCGTTATACATCGCTCTCCTCCAGCATGTCGGCGACAGCCTCCAGTACTTCCGCGAGCAGTGCAGGCGCACTACCGCGCAGCGTCGCACCGGCCGCCTTCACGTGGCCGCCCCCGCCGTAGCGGGCTGCCAGCTTCGCCGAATCCAGGCCGCTGTTGCTCCTCAGGGAAAGCTTGAAGGTTCCGGGCTCCGTCTCGTAGAGGAAGATGGCCAGGGCCGTGCCCGTGGTCTGTCTCAGAACAGCCACGACATTGCCGGTATCCTTGGCCTCAACGCCGAAACGGGCCATATCGTTCTGGGTGCAGACGGAAGCCACCACCCGGCCGTCCAGATAGAGACGGCTGGTCTCCAGGCACCAGCCGAGGATCCTCTGCTGACCGAAGGTGGCCGCAGTGAAGGAGTCCTCTATGATTCTTGTATGAGCCACGCCCTTGCCGATCAGGCGGGCGCCAGCCTCCATGGTCCGGCGCGTCACATTGCTGTACTGGAAAACGCCGGTGTCGTGGATAAGGCCGGTGTAGAGAGCCGTAGCGATGGGCAGATCTATTTTTTCCTCGTCAAAGAGGTAAAAGAGTACCTCCGCGCAGGAGGAGGCATCGGGCTCGACCCATGTCTCGTCCGCATAATGGGTGTTGCTCACGTGATGGTCTATGGAAAGTGTCTTCCCGGCCGCCTCAAAAAGGGCGGCTCCGCATCCGATCCGGTCGACGGAACTGGTGTCACAGGTGATCATAAGATCGGGCGACCAGGGCTCGGGTTCTGTGAAGGAGACCTCTTCCATGACGTCCATGAACATAAGATCGTCGGTAGGGCGGGCCAGATAGAGGGTCAGCTCCAGCTCCGGCCGCGTCTTCTTCAGATACAGATATAGGGCGCAGGTCGAGCCGACGCAGTCGCCGTCGGGGTTCACGTGACCGGCAATGGCGACGGTACGGATCCCCTCGGGCAGCAGGTCATTCAATGTCTTCATTTCTCTCACCACTCATGACCTCATCAATCAGATGGGACATCTCCACTCCCCGCTCGATGGAGCGGTCAAGCCGGAAGGTCAGTTCGGGGGTGTTTCTTAAGTTCAGCGAGTGGGCCAGCTCCCGCCGGATATAGCCCGCTGCGCTGTTCAGACCTGCCATGGTCTCGTTCCGGGCCTCTTCGTCGCCCAGGACACTGACGTAGACCTTGCAGGTCTTCAGGTCCGTGGCCACGACCGCGTCTACGACGCTGGTCATGACCGCGATGCGGGGATCCTTGAGGTCGCGGATGATGCGCGAAAGCTCATGGGCGACCTCCTGGTTGACCCGCAGGTTCTTAGCACTGTTCTTTCTCATTCTCTGGGTACCTCTACCATGGTATAGGCCTCGACGGTGTCCTCCACGGCAAAATCACCCCAGTCCTTAAAGACAAGACCGCACTCGAAGCCCTCGCGGACTTCCTTGACATCGTCCTTGAAGCGCTTGAGGGACTCAAGCTGACCCTCGTAGAGCTTCTCGCTGCCGCGGAAGACGCGGATCTTGCAGTTGCGCTGGAACGTGCCGTCCTTGACGTAGGAGCCGGCGATGTTGCCGGTCTTGGAGGACTTGAAGATCTGGCGGATCTCGGCGTGGCCGAGCACCTTCTCCTCATACACGGCTGCCCGCATGCCCTTGATGGCACGCTCGACATCCTCGATGGCCTCGTAAATGACGTTGTACAGGTGGACATCCACCTTCTGGGTATCGGCGATGGACTTGGCCGTGGCGTCGATCCGGACGTTGAAGCCGATGATGACCGCGTTGGAGGCACTGGCCAGGGCCACATCGGACTCGGTGATCGTGCCTACGCCGCCATGGATGACCTTGACCACGACCTCCTCGTTGGAGAGCTTGACCAGACTCTGGCGGACTGCCTCCACGGAGCCCTGAACGTCGGCCTTGACGACCAGCGGCAGCTCCTTGAGGGAGCCTTCCTTGATCTGGTTGAAGACGTCCTCCAGGGACATCTGGGTCTTGGTGGACTCGATCAAAGTCTTCTTGTCCTCGGCGATGAAGGTCTGCGCAAAGGCCTTGGCCTCCTTGTCGGAATCCAGGGACACCAGGACCTCGCCGGCGCCGGGGACGGAGGAGAGACCGATGATCTCGACGGGCATGGACGGCGTGGCCTTCTGGAGACGTTTGCCGTTCTCGTCGGTCATGGCGCGGACCTTGCCGGAGGCGGAACCGCAGGCAATGAAGTCGCCCTGGTGCAGGGTGCCCTTCTGGATCAGGATCGTGGCCACCGGACCGCGTCCCTTGTCCAGCTTGGCCTCCAGCACAAGGCCGCGGGCCTTGCGGTTGGGGTTGGCCTTGAGCTCGGCCACCTCAGCAGTCAGAAGGATCATTTCCAGAAGGTTGTCAATGCCCTCGTGGGTCTTGGCGGATACCGGGCAGAAGACCGTGGAACCGCCCCAGTCCTCAGCAACCAGGCCGTACTCGGTCAGCTCCTGCTTGACGCGCTCGACGTTGGCGCCCGGCTTATCGATCTTGTTGATGGCCACGATGATCTCGACGCCCGCAGCCTTGGCGTGGTTGATGGCCTCAATGGTCTGGGGCATGACGCCGTCGTCAGCCGCCACCACGAGGACAGCGATATCTGTGGAATTGGCTCCGCGCATACGCATGGCCGTGAAGGCCTCATGGCCCGGTGTGTCGAGGAAGGTGATCTTCTCTCCGTTCACGGTGACCATA
>CACXEL010000242.1 GCA_902766655.1 uncultured Lachnospiraceae bacterium
ATTATAGCACAAATTGCACAAAAGACCAGTAAAATCAAATCATTTTCTGTGTCCTTTTCGTGAAATCTGTGAGCCGGAGCATGGGTCCACGCAGAGCTCTCACATCTGCCGGGGCCTGCGCGGTCCCGGCAGTGATCATGCAGGAGCCTTGCGGCTTCCGTGATCGCGCCTTCGGCCGCGCAGGGGCCATTGCGGATGTCCGCGAACGTGACCGGCTCACTCACCGGGAATTGCCTGAACGCCTCAATTATTTCTTCGCGCTCTTCTTCATGAAGGTCAGGATGGCGCAGCCGACGATGGAGCCGATCAGAACAGCCACGATGTAGAGCGGCCACTTGCCGATGATCGGGAATACCCAGAGGCCGCCGTGCGGAGCCGGGCTGGTGCACTTGAAGACGGCTGTCAGGGCGCCGGAGACGGCGGAGCCGATGATGCAGGACGGCAGGACGCGCTGCGGTTCAGCAGCTGCGAAGGGGATAGCGCCTTCGGAGATGAAGGAGATACCCATGATGTAGTTGACGAGACCGGCCTTCTGCTGGTCCTCGGTCCACAGATCCTTGAAGAAGGTGGTGGAAAGGGCGATGGCGATGGGCGGGACCATACCACCGGCCATGATGGCCGCCATGATGATCTGGCCGGTCGGGTCGCCGGATTCCATGGACTGGCTCAGCATGGCCAGACCGAAAGCGTAGGAAGCCTTGTTGAAGGGGCCGCCCATGTCGATGGACATCATGCCGCCGGTGATGGCGCCCAGGAGGACCAGGTTGGAGGTTCCCATGCTGGCCAGCATGTTGGCCATAGCGGAGTTGATGCCGGAGAAGATCGGGTTGACGGTGAACATGATGAGACCGATGCCCAGCATGCCAAGCAGCGGATAGAGAAGGACAGGCTTGATACCTTCCAGGGAATCCGGAAGCTTCTCGCACTGCTTCTCAAGCCACTTGGTCAGGTAGCCGCCTGCGAAGCCCGCGAACATGGCGCCGAGGAAGCCGCCGCCGACTGCTGCGGCAGAGCCGAAAACGGAGAACCAGGAAGCGCCGGCATTGGCCAGGAAGCCACCGGCCATACCAACGGCAAGACCCGGACGGTCAGCGATGGACATGGCGATGAAGCCGGCCAGGATCGGAAGCATGAAGCCGAAGGCTGCGCTTCCGGTCTGGTTGAAGAAGCGGGCAAGGCCGGTCGCGGAACCGAGGCTGCCGCCTGCGTCGGGAACCATGATACCGTCGACCAGGAAGGAGAGGGCGATCAGGATACCGCCGCCAACGACGAAGGGAAGCATATGGGAGACGCCGTTCATCAGGTTCTTGTAGAAGGATCTGACAAAGCCCTCGTCTGCCGGAGCAGCGGCTGCCGCCGGAGCAGATCCGTCAAGAACCGGCGCCTGGTTGTTCAGGATGGTGTTGATGAGCTCCTCCGGCTTGTTGATACCGGCGGAGACGGAAGTCTGGAGGACCTGCTTGCCGCCGAAACGGGCAAGGTCGATCTTCTTGTCGGCCGCGATGATGATGCCCTTGGCATTCTTGATCTCTTCCGCGGTCAGGACGTTCTTGGCGCCTGCGGAGCCCTGGGTCTCAGCCTTGAGGATGTAGCCCATCTCCTTGGCCTTCTTCTCGAGGGCCTCGGCAGCCATGTAGGTGTGCGCGATACCTGTCGGGCAGGCGGTGATGGCCAGGAGCTGCGGGCCGCCGCCGTAGGACTTGTTCTCCTCAGCCTCGAGCTTCTCAGCCTCGGCCTTGTCGACGATGGAGCGGAACTCTTCCACGGACTTGGCATTGCGGAGGGCATCCGTAAAGTCATCATCCATGAGGAGCGTGGACAGGCGGGAGAGGACTTCCAGATGGACGTTCTCCTTGGTGTTGGGAGCAGCGATCAGGAAAATGATGTTGGACGGCTCATCGTCCGGAGCATCATAGTCGACACCGCCCGGTACCGTCATGGCGGCAAGACCCGGTCTGTCGACAGCGTCCGTCTTGGCATGCGGGATCGCGATGCCTTCGCCGATCGCGGTGCTGGTCTCAGCTTCGCGGGCAAGGACAGCAGCCTTATACTTGGCCTTGTCGTTGATGTTGCCTTCCTTGACCATCAGCTCTACCATCTGGTCGATCGCTTCCGCCTTATTCTTGGGGCTTCCGCCGAGCTTGATGCCTTCGGGCTTAAGTAAATCAGTGATTCTCATTCCCTATCCTCCTTATAAGAAAATCTATAGTCAGCGCCTTTCCTTCTTTTTGGCCGCCGGTCATGACCGGGGACGGCTCTCACGGGACCGTCTGAGAAGGGCAGACACAGAACTAACCTTGTATAATCCCGGTGCCGGTCAGCCAAGCTGGGCAAGCAGGGCTTCGACCTCAGGTCTTGTGGCCAGATCCGGGGAGAAAGCGCTCGCGGAGCCCGTGCACAGACCCATCTTGAAGGCCTTCTCGTAATCGCCGTCGTTGTCCAGATAGCCGGTCACAAAGCCGGCGACCATGGAATCGCCCGCGCCGACCGAATTCACGACCGTGCCCTTGGGGGCTGCGGACTTGAGCACGTCACCCTTCTCGGAAATGAACACAGCGCCCTCTCCCGCCATGGAGATCAGGATGTTGCGACCGCCCATATCCTGGAGCTTCTTTGCATAAGGGATGACTTCGTCCTTGGTCTTCAGCGTCACGCCGAACATATCGCCCAGCTCATGGTTGTTGGGCTTGATCAGGAAGGGATGGAACTTGAGGACCTTGAGCAGAAGGTCTCTCTCGGCATCCACCACGATATCGATCCCGCGGCCCTCCAGGCGGCTCATGATGCGCTCATACATGTCGCTGGGAAGCGTGTTGGGCACGCTGCCGGAGATGATGAGCATGTCGCCCGCCACCAGCTTGTCAAGCTTGGCATAGAGCTCCTGCACATTCTCCTCCGTGATCTTGGGGCCCTGTCCGTTCAGCTCGGTCTCCTCGTTGGACTTGATCTTGCAGTTGATGCGTGACATGCCCTCCGCGACCTCGATGAAATCGGAGCCGACGTTGAAGCCCTTCAGACGGTCTGCGATCTCACGTCCGGTAAAGCCTGCCATAAAGCCCAGGGCAAAGCTGTCGTGACCGAGGTTCTTCAGAACGATGGAGACGTTGATCCCCTTGCCGCCGGGGAGAATGTTCTCGTAGGTCGTACGATTGATCACGCCGAGCCTGAAATTGTCGGTGCGGACAATGTAATCCAGGGACGGATTAAAGGTTACCGTGTAAATCATTTCATCACCTCCACAATGTGCTCATACTTCTGATACTTTTTATCCGGAATCCTGTCCGTGACAATCGTGGCGCTCTCGAAGACTCCGAAGGACACCGGTGATATCACGGAGAACTTGCTCCGGTCGCATAAAACATACCGCTGCGCGGCCTGTCTCATGGACACCTGTTTGACCAGGGCTTCATTTACCTCGGGAGTCGTGAAGCCTGCCTTCTCGTCCACCCCGTTGGTGCCCCAGAATCCGATGGTAAAGTGATACTTTTTTATACTGTCGGCAGCCAGACCGCCCACGATGGCCTCGGTCCTGCTCTTCATCTCGCCCTCTGGAAGAAAGACCCGGCAGCCCTTGACGGCCAGTTTCATGGCGATCATGACTGAGTTGGTCATGTAGACGGCTCCTGTCTCGGTGATGGCATCGGCCAGGGCCTCCGCCGTAGTCCCCGAGTCAATGTAGACAAAATCATCCGGGGAAATAAGGCCCGCAGCATACCTGCCGATCGCCTGCTTTTCCTCGTAGTGCAAGGTCTTTTTCTCCGCCATGGACAGCTCCTGCACCATGTAGCGGCTGTCCAGGGAGGTAGCCCCGCCGTGGACCTTGATGAGCTTACCTGCCTTGTGAAGCTGATTGAGATCCCGTCTGATGGTCGAAGGGGAAGCGTCGAGCGCCTGCTCAAGCTCCGGCACCGTGACAGCTTTTTCCCTGTCCAGCAAATCCAGGATGAGTCTCCATCTTTCTTCCGTTAACATGTCAGTCCCCCAATGTCAGATTCAACCTTTTTTATGATAACATCATCTTCAATCAGTTTCAACCAAATCCACTTATATGACATATCCAAAACTCAGAGCGGTATTTTGTGCATATTTGATAGTTTCGAAAAGAAGGATGCCTGTTTTTGTGGCTTTTTGCCCTTTTTAAAAGCAAAACCAGTCATTTTCAAGCACGGTATCAGGTTGAAGCGTGACCGTTTGTGCGCTTTTTTGCCCTTTTCACTTATCCCGGATGTCTGGCCGTGCTCTGACAGCAAAAAAAGGACAGACAAGAATGACTTCTCATCTGCCCTTCTCATAGATTGCTCAAAATGTCCATGGACCAGCCGCAGAGAGCAGTCCACAGTATCGACGTCACAGCCGCCCTCCCGCTTACCTCTCAAGCTCGGCTGTGATCTGGCCGTAGAGGGGGGCCGGCAGCATGGCTTTCACAAAAATGCCTTCCGCCTCGTAGGACTCAGCCATGAGGGTCCCTTCTGACCGGATCCTGGCAGTCAGACCTCCCTTGGCGTAGGGAATCAGTCCCTCGAAAAGGATCTGCCCGCTCAGGAGATAATCCTCCAGCCCCTTCATCAGCTCATCGAGTCCGCGGCCGGTCCGGGCAGAGATCCGCCAGCACTTTTCCGCCCGCCGGTCGGTCAGGTGGATGTCATCGCTTTTGTCCGTGTCCTCCAGCCTGTCGGTCTTGTTGAAGAGGGTGTAGACGGTCTTGCCACCCGCACCGAGCTCGTCCAGGGTGTCGTAGACGACTGCCATCTGGTGGGCCATCTCCGGGTTGGAGGCGTCCACCACGTGAAGGATGAGGTCAGCGCTGGCAGCCTCCTCCAGCGTGCTCCTGAAGGCTTCGATCAGGTGGTGGGGAAGCTTGTGTATGAAGCCGACGGTGTCCGTCAGCAGGATCTCATTTCCTCCGGGTAGGGTCAGGGAGCGGGTGGTCGGGTCCAGCGTCGCGAAGAGGGCATCCTCCTCCAGAACACCGGCATCGGTCAGACGGTTGAGCAGGGTGGACTTGCCTGCGTTGGTATAGCCGACGATAGCAGCAACCCTGACGCCGCCTTCCCGCCGTCTGCCGCGGATCAGGTCCCTGTGGCGCCGGACCTCCTCCAGGTCCTTTTTGAGGACAGAGATCCGCTTGCCGATGAGGCGCCGGTCCATCTCCAGCTTCTTCTCACCCGGGCCTCTGGTCCCGATGCCGCCGCCCAGCCGGGACAGGGACTTGCCGAGACCGATGAGGCGGGCGGACCGGTATCGGAGCTGGGCCAGCTCGACCTGGATCTTGCCCTCCGCCGTCCTGGCCCTGGCCGCGAAAATATCCAGGATCAGCATGGTCCGGTCCATGACCTTGGCGGCGAGAGCGTCCGACAGATTGTTGTACTGGGCCGGGGAGAGCTCGTCGTCACAGATCACCGTGTCGACGTCCAGGGCCGTCACGGCATCCGCGACCTCCTCCAGCTTGCCGGTGCCCACATAGGTCCCCGGATGGATCTTCTCCCTGGCCTGCACCACCGAGCCGACTGTCTCACCTCCGGCAGTCCGGATGAGCTCGGCCAGCTCAGAAAGGCTCCGCTCCGTCTCGTCCATCTCACCCTGGGCCACAGCTACCATGAGAACACGTTCAGGCCGGGTGGTGTTGTCGATCATGCGCCCGGTGCGCGGGCTTTCCGAAACAGGCGGCTCCTCGGGTTCGAGCCCCCAGGGAATATAGTCATAGATATTGTCAGTCATACAGCTCCTTTCTCCGGCTGCTCCGCTGAGAGATATTATTCGGCCGGCCGCGCAAGGCAGCTTTCGGAAAGCCGCCTCTGCGTTTTCAAAAAAGGCCCGGCGCTTCAGGCCGGGCCTTTGGTAAGGTGTTCATTTTCAACGGGATTTGAGGAATTCGTACTCCCTCTGGCCGTTCTCATCCGTCGGGTAGAGGAGCACATAGGCCGCCGCCTTGACCCGCGCAATATCCCACTGGGCCAGATTCTCGTATATGACGATCTCATTGTATTTGAGGCTTCTGGCCGCCTCCTCGTCCTCGAAGCCAAGGCCGGCATTGACATATTCCAGGGCTCTGTCATAATCTCCCTCCGCCATCTCGCAGAGGGCCAGACCGTTGTAGGCGGATGCAGCGATCTCGCTGTCGCGGATATGCTCCCGGAACATGGCCCGGGCGTCCGCCACGTCGTCCATGCGCAGGTAGACGCGGCCAAGGAGAAGGATGGACTGATCGTCCTCGGGATCCTCCCGGATAGCGGTGATCAGTTCGTCCCTGGCGTCATCGTAATTCTGGAGGTAGTAACTCACCAGGCCCTTCTTGTAATGGTCCTCCTCGTTCTGGTTGACGATTTCCAGGGCCTTCTCCAGGTAGGCGCTGCCGTCGGCATTCTTGCCCAGCCCCTCGTAGACCTGGTAGATGTTGAGGAAGAGATTATAATCCTGACTGCCCTCGGCCGCCCGGTCAAAATCCTCCCGGGCGCCATTCTCGTCTCCGGCCTCCATGCGGGCACGGCCGCGGAGGTAGAGGACCTCGGTGTCGTTCTCGTCGCGGGCGATCAGCGCGTCGTAGATTTCCATGGCCTTTTCGCTCTCCGCGTGATGCGTGCGGCTGAAGGCCAGATAGAGGGAGACGTCCCGGTTGAAAGAGACGCTCTTGCCATCGCTGTTCAGCAGACTCCTCTCAAAGGCAATGCAGGCCTCCGCGTAGCGGTTGGTGTAGAGCTGGGCCAGCCCGATGCCCCGGTAAGCCTCGGCCACATACTCACCGCCTGCGGCCACCTCCTCGAAGGCTTCCCTGGCCTGGTCGAAGCTTCCCTCAGCGAGCAGAGCACAGCCCTCCTCATAGCGGTCCCGGATCTCCCGGTCACCGCCGCAGCCGGCAAGGCCCAGTACCAGCGTAATGAGCAAAATGAGGCATACCTTCTTCAAACGTCCGTCCTCCTTCAGAACAGCGGCGTGCGGTAAGCGCCTTCCGCCACAAGCCTTCTGAACTCCTTTTTTACGTTATCCTTGTCTTCCTGATAGGTGACGCCGAACCAGACATCCTCGGTCCTCAGGACGCGGACCCGGGCGCTGCCGTCCCTGATGAGCCCGTCGATGATGGTAGGCAGCAGGTACTCGGCGGTCAGATTCCCTTCCGGCACGGCGGAAAGGAACTCCGGGAAGCCCTTCTTAAGGCTGTCCAGGAACTCCGGCTTCAGGCCCCACATATTCATGGAGACCAGGCTCTCCGGATCCACAGGACTGAGCACACCATCACTCAGCACCGCCGCCCCGTCATCGGTCTTCACGATATTCTTTGTCTCGCAAATGCTGACAAGCTCGTCCGCCTCGTTCTTCCCGCAGATTCCACGGGTAACGCCGCCGTTCTCAGACAGGGTATTCTTGAGAACAAATCCCGCCATGCAGATGTTCAGGACCCCGTCCTTCTCCTCACCGTCGTCAGCGACAAGGGCAGCGTGAACGATTTTAAAGCTTTCCTTGCCATAATAGTCATCCGCGTTCACGACGACAAAGGGCTCCTTGATGACGTCCCTGGCCGCCAGAATAGCCTGGCCGGTACCCCAGGGTTTCTTCCTGCCCTCCGGGACCGCAAAGCCCTCCGGCAGGTCGTCCAGCTCCTGGTAGGCGTAGGCCACCTCGCAGACCTTTTCGATCCGGTCCCCGATGACGCGCCTGAAATCCTCGTCCAGATCCCGGCGGATAATGAAAACAACCTTGTTAAAGCCGGCCTCCAGGGCATCATGGATGGAATAGTCCATGATGATCTCTCCGCTGGGCCCGACCGGCTCCAGCTGCTTGATGCCCCCGCCGAAGCGGCTGCCGATGCCTGCGGCCAGAACGACCAATGCTGTCTTTTTCATCA
>CACXEL010000243.1 GCA_902766655.1 uncultured Lachnospiraceae bacterium
ACTTAGCCATGGCAGCTCCTTTCTGCGGTGTGGGCAGGAATGGGTGCGGTGGGTGTTCACTCCCCTTCGTCCAGGATCTCCCAGCGCCTGATTTTTCCCGTGGCTGTGCGGGGCAGGGGCGTTTCCGTGACAAGAATATCACTGATCTGGCCGCTGCGGGGTTTCGTCTGGTTGAAATTTTCCAACTGGGCCAGCAGTCTCTCCCTCGCCGCCGGAGGCGTCTTTCCGATGGCAAGAACAGGCCGGTTATTCTTCAATATGATAGCCAGGTCCGTAGTTCCGACCAGCTCAGCCAGTTCCGCTTCGTATTCGGGGCAGAAGATCTTGGTTCCGTCGGGCAGGACCTGGATGTCCTTCTTCCGGCCAGTGAGATGAAGGGCGCCGCGTCTGTCCATGAGACCTATGTCGCCGGTGTACAGACGTCCATCGGCGATCCGCTGCAGTCCCTCCTCCGAGGTAAAGTCGTAGTAGCCTTCCATGAGGCAGGGGGTGGCGACCGAGATTTCACCGTCGGGCTCGATGCGGATGTCAGCGCCAGGGCAGGGGTAGAGGTCGAAGGGGTTGTTCTGGTCCTGGGTGATGGCGATGCCGCTGGAGGTCTCTGTGAGGCCATAGCCCAGATAGACCTGGATGCCCATCTGCCGCATCATGCGAACAGAGGCTTCCGGCAGCGGAGCGGCGCCGACCAGGAGGACCCTGAGATCACTGTTCAGGGCTCCCCGCATCATGAGGAGCTGGGCGACGGAGGGCACTGCCGGCAGGATGGTGGGCCGGAAATGCACACAGTCCTCCAGCATATGCCGTACACCCCGCCCAAGCGCTACGGATGCCCCGTAGGCAAGTCCCCAGAGCAGGCCGCACACGAAGCCGAAGACATGGGCGAGGGGCAGCAGGCAGAGAATGGTGTCGCCCGCGCCACAGGGGAGCATGCTCTGCCCGGACCAGGCGCTGGTCAGGAAGGAGCGGGAGGTCAGGACGACTGCCCTGGAGCTCGCGGTGGTGCCGGAGGTAAAGAAGATAAGACGGCCCTCCTCACCGGGCTGAAGCGCCGGGAGACGGGAGAGGCCTGCGGATGAGAGCGGCGTGGCGCCAGGTGCGGACGCCCCCGGCTCTTTGCTGTCCGCTTCGTTCACCGCAGGGGCAGCGGTCTCACGGGCAGTCCGCGAGAGGAGCTCCATGAGCTCCCCGTTGGAAGCGAAGACCCGGTCAGGCCGCGCAAGGCGGACCAGCTCCATGAGGCTTTCGTCGGTCATGCCCTCGTCCGCCAGGATGACGTCAACGCCGGCCATGACCGATGCCAGGATCCGGATAATGGTCCGGGGCTCGTGATCGGTGACAATGAATTCATTTCCCGGACCCAGGGTCCGGATGGCGGCTTCTTCCCTGAAGATCTCTTCTGCCAGCGTCTTCCGCGCAAGGGTCTTCCGGGTATCGCCGTAGATGAAGGCCGGGGTGGGATCCCCCAACCAGGTCCCGACCAGCTCGGAAAAGGTATGATAAATGCGCATAAAGAGAAACCTCCTTTGTTGCAAAAAAACTGCCATAATTATATAATTATTACCAGAGCAATGAAATGGCCGACAGGAAAATCTTCCCTTCGACAGAGGAAAATGCGCCGTTGCAGACTGCAGCCGGGAGGGGTACCGCCCGGTGCTTTGTTTCGTCTATGCCCTGTTTTCATTTATTATTATACAGGAAGCAGCGTTTCATGTCGAACTTCAAAAGAGAAAATCTGTATAATCGGTGCCGGCCCGGCCGGCTGCCCGCAGGAGACCGTAACGCACAGTGCGGCCTGGTGTCTGGGCTTGCTGTTTACGTGTACACGAAAACGGACAGGTAACCCCTGCCCGTTTTTTCACAAGGAGAATACCGCATGAACTTTTATAAGAACCACTATGATGTCATTATCATAGGCGCCGGTCTCTCGGGGTTATCCTGTGCCCTCCAGCTTCAGGCCAAAGGGGTGAAGGACATTCTGATCCTGGAAAAGCACAACCTGCCCGGCGGCCTGGCTACCTCCTACGTGCGGAACGGGATCGAGATCGAGGCTACCCTCCACGAGATGATGAGCATCGGACCGAAGGAGGACCGGCTCAAGGTCGGCGCTTTCTTCGATGAGATGGGTGTGGACATCGACTGGCTCCGGGTTCCTGAGGCCTACCGCTTCATCGAGAAGACTAAGAAGATCGACATCACCCTCCACGCCGGCTTCCAGACCATGGCCGATGAGATCGATGCCCTGTATCCGGGCTGGGGGGACAAGGTCTTCGACTTCATGAACCTCTGCAACCGGGTCTATGATTCCATGAACATCCTGTCCGTCACACCCATGACCAAGCCGGAAATGCTGCTCCGGCACCCCGATTTCGTGAAGACGGTCGGCTACTCCGCCGAGCAGGTCATGGACACATATGCTTTTCCCATCGAGATCATGGACATCCTGACGCCATACTGGATCTACGTGGGCAATCCCATGAGCAGCCTGCCCTTCACGATCTATGCCTTCCTCATGGCCGACTACTTCAGGGGCGGCAGCTATGTGTGCCGTCATTTGTCGCACGAGATGAGCATGAAGCTGGAGGCCAGGGTCGAGGAGCAGGGCGCCCAGGTCGAGTTCCGCCAGGAGGTGGAGAAGATCCTGGTCAGGGACGGCAAGGTCTACGGTGTCCGCACGGCCCGCGGCGACGAGATCTTCTGCGATTACGTCGTGAGCGGCGCCTACCCCAACAAGGTCTACACGCAGATGATCGAGCCGCTGTCCGAGGTGCCTGAGGGCGCGGTCCGGATGGTCAACGCGCGGCGCCTGTCGGTCTGTCCGGTCTCGGTCATGATGGTGCTGGACGGCTCCCCAGAGGAGCTGGGCATCACGGACTACAACGTCTTCTCCGGCGATACCATGGACACCGACGAGATCTGGGAAAATCTCCACACGAAGGGCCCCTACACCTATCTGACGTCCATCTGCCTCAACCTGGCCAACCCGGACTGCTCGCCCGAGGGGACCTGCCAGTTCTCCATCACGACGCTGCCTCTGGCCGATCCCTTCCTCGACGTCAAGGAGGAGGACTATCTGGCCCTGAAGCGCCGGCTGGCCGCGGAGATGATCGCCAACTACGAGAAGACCACCGGCGTCAACATCCACGACCACATCCGGGAGATCGAGGTGGAGACGCCCATGACTGTGGCCCATTACGTCGGGGCCTGGAAGGGCAGCATTTACGGCTATTCCCACTCGCTGGACGACCACGCCGTGGCGCGGCTCCAGATGAAGGAGGAGGAGCGCTTCATCAAGGGCCTTGCGTTCGCCGGCGCCCACGCGATTTCGGGCAACGGCATGGGACCTGCGGTGACCAACGGCCGCGCTGCCGCCAAGGGCATCCTCGAGGACCTGGCCAGGAAGGACAAGAAGCATCCGGTGGCGGAGGGCCTGGGCCGGGTCGCCGCCAAACTGCCCCGGAGAAAGGAGGCAGCTGCAAAATGATAATCGAGAACTTTCTGAAGGACGTCGGCGGCGCCTCCCGCGTGACAAAACTGAGGCGCGACAACTTTAAGAAGGGTTCGCCCGTTCCGCAGCCCGGGGATCCCATCCGGAGCCTGGCGGACGCCCTGCATCCTGCCTCCATGCGGTTCATCGTGACGGAGGTGCGCGACGCCTCCCCCACCTCCCGCACCTGGAAAATGAAATCCGCCGACGGGCATATACCCGTCTTCCAGTCCGGCCAGTACGTGAATTTCTCCCTCAAAATCGGAGAGAGCGTGCTGCACCGGCCCTACTCAATCTCCTCCGCCCCCTCTGACGCCAGGGGGGATGACCCCTTCATCGAGGTGACGATCCGCCGCAACCGGCCTTACTTCGTCCCCGACTATTTCTTCGCCCACGTCAGGGAGGGCGAGATCCTCGAAGGAAACATGCCCTTTGGCACCTTCTACTATGAGCCCCTCCGCGACTCGAAGACCGTCGTGGCCCTGGCTGGCGGCAGCGGGATCACGCCTTTCGTCTCCATGGCCAAAGAGATCGCCGCGGGCGGCATCGACGCCGACCTGACCATCCTCTACGGCTCTGTCCGCCACGACGATATCGTCTGCGGCGACGAGCTGGCCGCCGTATCGGCGACCTGCCCTCGTGTCAAGGTGGTCCACGTTATGTCCGACGATCCGGACTGGACCGGCGAGAAGGGTTTCATCAACCGCGCCCTCATCGAGAAGTACTCCGGCGAGGACACGACCTACCTGTTCTGCGGCCCCTATGCCATGTTTACATTTGTCGACAAGGCCCTTAAGGAGCTGGGCGTCTCCGAGCGCCGTTTCCGCCACGACGTCCTGGGCCAGCCCGCCGACATCACAGCCTGCCCGGGCTATCCGGCTGAGGCCGCCGGCAGGACTTTCCGGCTCACGGTGGTCCGTGGCATCCGTGAGGACGTGATCGAAGCTTCCGCCTCCGAGTCGGTCGCCGTGGCCCTCGAGCGGGCTGCGATCCCCGTCGACACCCACTGCCGTGGCGGCGAGTGCGGCTTCTGCCGCAGCCAACTGCTGTCGGGATCCATTTTCGTATCCCCCATCGGTGACGGCCGCCGCGCCATGGACAAGGAGCTTGGCTGGTTCCACGCCTGCTCCGCCTACCCGGTCTCCGACCTGAAGATCAAGATCCCCATCCTGTAACGGAGGGGACTCCCGCTGGGGCTGGCGCGGGGAGGGCGCATCCTCTGTCCCGTGAAATGAACAGAAGGCCCGGCTTCCAGAGGTATCCTCTCTGTGGGACGCTCCCGCTCGCTCGGACTGGCAGCGGTACAGGTGGGGGACGGGGGCCGGCGGCCTGATTCCGCCGGCCCCGCGACCCCACGTAGGACTTTCGGGCAAGCCCGAAAGTCTAGTACCGGCCGTCCTCGGACGCCCTCAGAGAGGATACCTCTGGCAGCCTGACGTTATGAAGAGGCTCGGGACAGAGGATGCGGCCCTTTACGCGCCAGGGTCGTGCTTGACGTCCTCAGAGAGATATCTTCCTTGCGCCGGGAAGGATAGTCTGAACTACTGCTACCGCGCGATAAGGATTCACTTGTCTTTACCGAAACAGAAGACAATTCAAGGATGAAGTGCTCACGCCGCCTGGAAGTCCACGGGCCACGGGGGCGGTTCGGACGGCCAGACCTCGGGCGGACGGATATCTCCTCTCTGAAGGCGTCCGAGGACGGCCGGTACTTAGAGGGCCGGGCCCGACAGGGCACGGGCCTCTTACCTGGGCCCCAGGGCGGGTTCCGCAGGAACCGACCTCGGCCCAGGCCTGGTACCGCTGCCAGTCCGAGCGAGCGGGAGCGTCCTGAAGAGAGGAGATATCCGTCCGACCGAGGGAGGCCGTCCGAGCCGCCTGCCGTGTCCCCCGGCCGTAGAACTCGTGGTAACAGGGATTTTTGAAGAGAATATTGACGATAAGGAGAGACGATATGCCGAGAGATGTTCATCCGGGGATTCATGTGAATGAGAGGGATTTTCCGTTGACGGACTATCACTGTGAGGATCCGGAGAAGAAGAAGCTGGTGATGAAGCTGGCTGTGATGATCACGGACAGTATTCCCAGGAAGCTGCCGGGAGGGATGAAGGAGAACCATATGGACTTCTGGATCCTGGACAGGCTGCTGACCAAGGAGGAGGTCCGGTTCATGCTGAGCTTTAAGAAACGCAGGGTGGGGCTCACGACGGTGGAGCTGGCCAGGCGCAACAAGATGCCGATCAGGAAGACGCAGAAGATCATCGATCATCTGCTCGGGATCGGTATTCTGGAGCAGAACCGGGATAATGAGGACCACCATATTCAGTACCTGATTCCCAAGTGGGTCGTTGGGTCGGGCGAATATATGGTTGAGCATCCGACGCTGGCGGACGAGCATCCGGAGGTGGCGACCATGTTCAACCTGGCGCCGCAGGAGCCGCTGGAGATTGCGGCGCCCCTGATCCCGCCGGGAGGCGCGGGCATCGGTATGCACGTGATTCCGGTGGAGAAGGCGATTCCGGCGCAGCCGGAGAAGGTCAGCGTGGAGTATCTTTCGCATTGGCTCAACAAGTATGATACGTTCTGCACCATGGTGTGTGCCTGCCGCAAGGCACAGAGGATCAGGGGCGAGGGCGTCGGTGACATCGAGGGGTATATGTGCATCGGTGTCGGCGATATCGCCGAGTTCCTGGTCACGTCCGGGAAGGATGCGCATTATATTACCCGCGAGGAGGCCATGGAGATCATCATGCGGGCCGAGCGCAAGGGGTATGTGCATCAGATCACGAATCTCGACGGGCCCAATCGCATCGTGGGTATCTGCAACTGCTCACCGGGAAGCTGTTATGGTCTCAGGACTTCGCAGCTCTTTAATACGCCGAACATGTCCAGGTCTGCTTACCGGGCCCACGTCGACACGGACAAGTGCGTAGCCTGCGGCAAGTGCGTGGAGGTATGTCCGGCCGGAGCCGCCAGGCTGGGGCAGAAGCTCTGTCTCAAGGACGGGTCCAGGATCGAGTACCCGATGCACGAGCTGCCGGACGATACCAAGTGGGGTCCGGACAAGTGGGACAAGGATTATCGGGACCACAACAAGATCAACTGCTATGATACGGGAACATCGCCGTGCAAGACGGCATGTCCGGCCCACATCGCGGTCCAGGGTTATGTGAAGATGGCGGCTGAGGGGCGCTACAAGGAGGCTCTCCAGCTGATCAGGCAGGATAATCCCTTCCCGGCGGTCTGCGGCATGGTCTGCAACCGCCGCTGCGAGGACCGCTGCACCAGGGGGCTCATCGACGCGCCGGTGGCCATCGACGAGATCAAGAAGTTCATTTCCCTGAAGGAACTGGAACTGGGCGACTTCGAGCTCCCCATCTGCGACAACATGGATGGCCGGCAGTGGGACGACTACAAGATCGCCGTCATCGGCGCCGGTCCTGCCGGCCTGTCTGCGGCATATTATCTCCGGACAGAAGGGTATCCGGTCACGGTATTCGAGCGTGAGGCCCGGCCGGGCGGCATGCTCATGAACGGCATTCCCAACTTCCGCCTGGAGAAGAACGTCCTCCTGAAGGAGATCGAGCTGGTGGAGAGGATGGGTGTCGAGATCCGCTGCGGCGTCAACGTCGGTGAGGACGTGACGCTGGATGAGCTGAGGGCCCAGGGCTACAAGGCCTTCTACGTCGCCATCGGCCTCCAGGGCGGCCGCCTGGCCGGCGTGCCCGGTGAGGATGCGGAGGGGGTCTCCTCGGGTGTTCATTTCCTGAGGAGGGTCAACCAGGATACTTCGATCCGTCTGGACGGCGACATCGTCGTCGTGGGCGGCGGCAATGTGGCGGCCGACGTGGCCAGGGCAGCGGCCCGCACCACGAACGGGCACGTCACCATGCTCTGTCTCGAGGGCCGGGACGAAATGCCGGCGGCCAAGGACGAGGTGGCTGAGGTCCTCGAGGAGGGCATCACCATCGAGAACGGCTGGGGACCCAAGGAGGTCCTGACTGAGGACGGACGGGTGACGGGCGTCATTTTCAAGCGCTGCACCAGGGTCTTCGACGAGGAGCACCGGTTCAGTCCCGAATATGATGAAAATGACACCATCACACTTCCCTGCCGCCACGTTCTCATGGCCATCGGCCAGTCCGCCGAGTGGGGCCACCTGCTGGACGGCAGCCGCGTGGAGCTGAGGAGGAACGGCACCGCGGTGGCGGACGGCGTGACCTACCAGAC
>CACXEL010000244.1 GCA_902766655.1 uncultured Lachnospiraceae bacterium
AAAAAGGACCGTCCCTGACTGTCAAAAAGCCTTTTCAGGCTCAATAGTTGAATTTGCCTTCGTTTTTCTCCTCAAGCGTCTTGATGAGATAGTAGGTGCACTCGCAGTAAGGGGTAGGAATGCCGAGCTCCCGGCCCATGCGGACCATGGCGCCGCAGAACATCTCGACTTCGGTCTTCCTGCCGGCGTCAAGGTCCTGGAGAGTGGAGTATCGCTGATCTTTGGAGTAGCCGCCGGCCGGGATGATCACCGGGTCCGGATGGAGGCCTTTGGCGCGGGCTACGGTGAAGACTTCCTCTTCCAGGTGCCTCACGAGGGTGGCACAGTATTCGCTGTCGTCGTAAGCGCCTACGCCGACACTCAGAATGGCCTGCGGAATATTGCGGCTGACGTTGAGAGCGTATTTGCTCCAGATATCGTCCAGGATCCGGTCGGAAGGGTGGAGGCAGATGGTTGTTCCGCCAAGAGCTTCGCAGACGGCAGATACCTTTTCGGACTCAGCGGCAGGAATTCCTGGTTCTCCCAGGTAAATGCCGCCAAGCCCCCGCGGTCTCGGGAAACGGATCTCATTTCCGATCCGATGAGAGGCGATTTTCACCATGGACCAGACCATGTGGTCCATGCCGACGCGCTTGCCGATCACCTCCTCGGTGTCCACACCGTTCATTAGGCTCATGACGATCGTGTGCTCGTCCACGACTGTGGCGATATCGTCCAGGGCAGGTGCGAGGGCATTGTATTTGAGGCAGACGATGAGCAGGTCCGTCCCGTGGGCCTCCTCGGGTGTGAGGACATTCAATATGTACTGCCTGCCGTTTATTGTGGTGCCCTGCGCCTCAAGACGGGTTTTTCGGTCACCGCCGGCGATGACGGAGAGGGCGATGTCTTTTTTGCGGGAGAGGCCTTCGATCAGGTAGGCGCCGATGGCGCCGGCGCCAAGGATGGAAACGGTATTTATTTTCATGTGCATGGACTCCTTTGTGGTGGGATTACCTATCAATCATACATGGTCAGGAGGCAAAAAGCAATTGGGGGGATGAGAATGAGGGACGGACCTTTTTGCTTTACGTTCGCTTTGCTCACTCCCCGCCTTGTTCGATTCCCTTCGGGTCCATAAAAAAACATGCCTTTCGGCATGTTTTTTTATGGACCTGGCGGGAATCGAACCCGCGTCCGAAAATCTATCCCTCGGAGTTTCTCCCATCACAGCCTCTCCTTTTACATTCCCTCAGCCGTGCGGCGAGGGGCGTCCTCGCGGCTTTGGTAGCTTCATATTACGCCTGCATGCGCAAAGCTTTGCATGTATCGTTTCCCGTAATCATAACGCCGGTTACCGGGAGTACGGGGACAACCGGGCCGACGGTCGCGGCAATCAGGCGGCGACTGCTAATGTATTATCGTTAGCGTTTAATTTTAAAGGTTTCGGTTTTAACGTGGTCCGGGCCACGGATGGCTTCCCCGACTTCAAAACCCCCGTCGAAACCAGTACAAGCCCTGGTCATGCGATTGTCCGAGTCGCGAAGTGTCATTTTCATGACTGGCTATATTTAAGCACAGCCGGAGGCGGTTGTCAAGTCAACCGGCAGTTGAATCGGGTCTTCATTTTTCAACCCAGGGAAGAATTGCTTAAGCCGCCGTCTTCTTATATAATGAGCAGGTATCGTAAGCTTTGCACAGGAAAATGAGAACATGATCATCAACACAGGACAGAGAACAGACATACCCGCCTTCTACGCCCCCTGGTTCGCCGGACGGCTCAGGGAAGGGTACGTCTGCGTCCGCAATCCCTACGACCCAAGGCAGGTCAGCCGTTACCGGCTGGATCCTGAGGTCGTGGACGTGATCGGCTTCTGCAGCAAGAACCCGGCTCCCATGTTCCCCTACATGGACCTGCTCAGGGATTACGGCCAGTATTGGTACGTGACCATCACGCCCTACGGCAGGGATATCGAGCCGAGGGTGCCGGACAAGCACAGAATCCTGGAGGATTTCAGGAAGCTGTCCCGCATGGTCGGCATCAACTCCATCGGCTGGCGTTATGATCCGATCCTGGTTAATGACCGCTACACCCTGGATTACCACCTCCGGGCCTTCCGGCAGATGTCCGAGGCTCTTGAGGGGTATACGGAAACCGTTGTGATCAGCTTCATCGATCTTTATCAGAAGGTGCGTCGGAATTTCCCGGAGGTGCGGGAGGTGACGGCTGCCGACCGGGATTACCTGGGCAGGAATATCATAGAGATTGCCCGGGACCACGGCATGACCGTCCGGGCCTGCGCCGAGGGCAATGCCCTGGCCAGATACGGCGCCGACTGCTCCGGCTGCATGACCGTCGGCATGTACGAGAAAGCCGTCGGACACCGTCTCCATGTGCCTGCCCGAAAGCCCGCCCGTGATTCCTGCGCCTGTTACCTGGCCTGCGATATCGGCGCCTACGATACGTGCGCGCATCTGTGCAGGTATTGCTATGCCAACAACGACACGGCCCAGGTCGCGAGGAACATGGCCATGCACGACCCGGCGTCTCCCTTCCTCATAGGCAATTACCGCGAGGATGACCTTGTCCATGACGTGCCGCAGACCTCCTGGGCAGACGGACAGATGTCGCTGTTCGACTTGTGAGGCGGGTCCGTTCCTGAACCCACTTTTCATTGGCTCTGCGCAAGATAACAGATGACAAACTGCCTCAGTTACTATATAATCCCTGATGAAAGAGCTTTTGCCGTTTCTGAAATCAAACGGCAGGGCTCTTTTTATGCGTGAAAACCAATAGATGAAAGAATACGGAGGGTATCCTGAAAGTATTATGAATCGTAAATCTGTCACAGCTTACATTTCAGGCGTTGTTATTCTGGCCTTCGGCACCGCTCTCATGGAGAAGGCCGATTTCGGCATGTCCATGGTGGTGGCGCCGGCCTACCTGCTCCACCTCAAAATCTCGGAAATGAACTCATTTTTCACCTTCGGCGTCGCTGAATACACCCTTCAGGCGGTCCTTCTCGTCGCTATGATCCTGGTGCTCAGGCAGTTCAGGCCCATGTACCTCTTTTCCTTCGTCACGGCCTTCTTCTATGGAAATGTGCTCGACGTCATGATCCGGCTGGCCGCGCCGCTCCCGTCAGAGGGTATGCCCGCCAGAACGATTCTGTATCTTGCAGGGCTTTTCTTCTGCTCCCTGGGCGTGGCCTTCCTTTTCGAGACCACCATCGCGCCGGAGGTCTACGAGCTCTTCGTCAAGGAGCTCTCCGCCAAATACGGATGGAAGCTCAGCGTATGCAAAACTGTATACGATTGTGTAAGCTGCGGTGTGGGCGTGATCCTCTCCTTCGCGTTCTTCGGATTCGGCCATTTTGAGGGGGTCAAGCTTGGGACCATCTTCTGCGCGCTGGTGAACGGATGGCTGATCGGGCAGTGCCAGAGACTGATCGGTCTGACGCCGCTCTCATCCTCCCTGAAAAGCAGCTGAGAGGCTGACCTTCAGGAGCAGGCTTGTCTTCAGCGCAGCGCCTCTTTCATCGACCGGACGAAGTCGCTGACCGGCCCCGGCGCCTCCTTCCCATACCTGGCCAGGAGCTTCACGATGGCGGAGCCCACGATGGCGCCGTCCGAAATGGCCGCCATGGCCCGGGCCTGCTCCGGATTGGAGATGCCGAAGCCGATGGCGCAGGGAATGTCCGTATTTTCCCGGACCACCGAGACGATAGCGCCCAGGTCCGTGGTGATTTCGCTTCTGGTCCCGGTGACGCCCAGGCTTGAGACGATATAGACAAAGCCCTCGGCTTCCCGGGCTATCCGGGCGATCCGCCCTTCGGAGGTCGGCGCGATGAGGGAAATGAGAGCCACCCCATGCCTTCTGCAGACCTCCAGAAACTCCTCCTTCTCCTCGAAGGGAAGGTCGGGAAGGATCAGCCCGTCGATGCCGATCTCCTCGCAGGTCCTGAGAAAGCGCTCAGCGCCGTAGGAGTAGATGACGTTGGCGTAGGTCATGAAGACCATGGGGACGGAAAGGCCCCGGCGCAGGTCCCGGACCATGTCGAAGATCTTGTCCGTGGTGACGCCGCCGGCCAGGGCCCGGACGTTGGCACCCTGGATGACCGGCCCTTCAGCGGTGGGATCCGAGAAGGGAATGCCGAGCTCGATCAGATCGGCGCCGGCCGCCGCCATGCCCCGGACGCAGGCGGCCGTGGTGGTGAGGTCCGGGTCTCCGCAGGTGATGAAAGGGATAAAGGCCTTGCCATGGGCAAAGGCGTTTTTTATTTTATTCATGCAGGTCCTCCCCTCTATAGCGGGCGATGGCGGCGCAGTCCTTGTCGCCCCGGCCCGAAATCGTGATCACCATCAGCTGGTCCCGGCCCATGGCCGGGGCCATTTTCATGGCGTGGGCCACGGCGTGGGCGGATTCGATGGCGGGAATGATGCCCTCGGTCCGGGCCAGGTACTCGAAGGCGCACACCGACTCCTCGTCCGTGACCGGCACGTACTCAGCGCGGCCGATGTCATGGAGGTAGGCGTGCTCCGGGCCGATGCCCGGATAGTCCAGCCCGGCCGAGATGGAGTAGACCGGGGCGATCTGGCCGTACTCATCCTGGCAGAACCAG
>CACXEL010000245.1 GCA_902766655.1 uncultured Lachnospiraceae bacterium
GTCAATGGCTACAAAAACGTGAATGCGGGAACAGCTGTGTTTTTTATACAGCTCATGAATTATGTGATAGGTCCGATACAACAGATCCCACCACTGATGATGAAGAGGAAAGCTGCCTTTGCGTTGATGGACAAGCATGAAGAATTGTTGAGCGCGAATCAAAACAGAGACAGGACAATTGCGCTTAATGAAACAGATAACGAGATTACTGTCAAGAACCTGTCACTTTCATTCGGCATTGCAGAGAGGGATGCTTTAGAGAATATTAATTGCCGATTTAAGTCGGGTTCCTGCACTGTGATAGTTGGTGAGTCGGGTTCCGGAAAATCGACCTTGTTGAATATCCTTTCAGGATTGAATCGGGATTATCGCGGAGAAGTGCTGTATGGGGATAAAAGTCTGGAATCAGTTCCCAATGACTCACTATATGATGTTTTATCATTGATTCAACAAAATATCTATATATTCAATGATACTATCAGAAATAACATCACTATGTTCTCGAATGCAAGCGACCAGGAGGTGAATCAGGCTGTCGCTCTGTCAGGCCTGAGCAGTGTTCTGGAGAGCAAGGGACCGGATTATGTATGCGGTGAAAATGGAAACCAGCTTTCCGGAGGTGAAAAGCAAAGAATAGCTATAGCCAGAACGGTGCTGAAAAAACAGCAGATCCTGCTCTTTGATGAGGTCACTTCCGCGCTTGATCCCCAGACCGCATATCAGATAAATCAGACCATTCTCTCTCTTCAAGGCATAACAAGGATCGTTGTCATGCATACGATGGACAGGAACATGCTTGCGAAGTGCGATTCAATTCTTGCCATGAAAAATGGATGCATTATTGAAAGCGGCTCATTTAATGAACTGATGGAAAAGAAGGGCTATTTTTACTCTCTGCTTACAATTTCGGGTGATGATGGCTCTTACAGTACCAACTGACAAAAACGTGTACAGCACTGCAGGACAAAGTAGTGGTATGTTTGTCCCGGAAAATGGGGTATAATTATGGGCAGACGGCGCAGGGAGCAGGGCTTCATTTCCTGCAGGCGCCGGATTAACAGATATGAAGGGAGTTGCCCATGAAGGATATTTCTTTGAAGACTATAGAGGAGTTCCGCGCGTCGACAGCCGCCTCCCCGCTGGACCATGCCATTTCCAACGCACTTTCCAAGCACAATGTGAAGGATATCTCCTTTACCAACAGGGGACTTGACGAGACCCAGTTCCAGTTCTCGGTCAATGTGCCCACCATGGCGGCGACCAACCAGATGCAGAGCGGCCGCTGCTGGATCTTCGCAGGCCTCAACGTGCTGCGCGAGAAGGTCGCCGCCAGATGCAATCTGGAGAAGTTCGAGCTTTCCCAGAACTATACGGCCTTCTGGGACAAGTTCGAAAAGATCAATTTCTTCTACGAAGCCATGATCGAGCTGGCGGACAGGCCTCTCGACGACCGCCTGGTCACCTTCCTTCTGGACGGAGGTATTGGCGACGGCGGGCAGTGGAACATGCTGGTCAACGTGGTGGAGAAGTACGGCGTGGTGCCCAAGGCGGCCATGCAGGAGACCTTCCAGAGCAGCCACACCCGCGACATGAACCGTCTGATCAACATCCTGCTCCGGAAGGGGGCGCTGGACCTGCGCAAGGCTGTGGCCGCCGGCGAGGACGCGGAGGCCGTCAAGGAGGGGTATCTGAAGGATGCCTACCGCCTGCTGACCATGTGCTTCGGCGAGCCGCCCAGGACCTTCGACTTTGAGTACACCGACAAGGACAAGGTCTACCATGTCGACCGCGGGCTGACGCCGCACACTTTCTACGACAAGTACGTGGGTCTGGACCTCCGGAATGACTTTGTCGGCATTATCAATTCCCCGACGGAGGACAAGCCTTTCTACCGGACCTGCACCATCGATTATCTGGGCAATGTGGCCGGCGCGCCGCCCGTCACCTACCTGAACCTGCCCATGGAGGAAATGAAATCCCTCATCGTCCGTCAGCTTCAGAGCGGAGAGCCGGTCTGGTTCGGCTCCGACGTGGGCTTTATGGGCGAGCGCGAGATGGGCCTCTGGAGTGACTGCATTTACGATTTCGACGGCACGCTGGGCATTGACTTCGGCATGACCAAGGAGGGGCGCCTGAACTTCCGCGATTCCGCCATGAACCACGCGATGGTGATCACCGGCGTGAACCTTGACGCGGAGGGCCGCCCCAACCGCTGGAAGATCCAGAACAGCTGGAGCGAGGACCACGGCGAGAAGGGCTATTACGTCATGAACGCGGGCTGGTTCGACAAGTTCACCTACCAGGCCGTCATCGCCAGGAAGCACCTGACCGAGGCCCAGATGGCCGGCCTGGCCTCCGAGCCTCTCCACTTCATGCCCTGGGATCCCATGGGCACCCTCGCGGACTGAAACCCGGGGCGGGGCAAGGGAGGCGGCTGCGTTGTCAGGGGCCGGCCCCCAGATGTCTCCTCTCTTCGGGACGCTCCCGCTCGCTCGGACTGGCAGCGGTACCCGTGGGACGGGGCGGTTCCTTCGGAACCTGCCCTCGACCCACTTAAGAAGTCTGCCCCCTGTGGGAGCAGACTTCAAGTACCGGCCGTCCTCGGACGCCCTCAGAGAGGAGACATCTGGGTGCCGGCCCCATGACAACGGAGCCGCCACCTTGCCCCGGCCAGCAGTGTCTGTCGGTCAGGGAGGCCCTCAGAGAGGAGATATCTGGGTGCCAGCCCCTTGACAACGGAGCCGCCACCTTGCCCTTGCTTGTCTCAGACCTTTCGGTCCAGATAGGTCTGGCGCATGTGCATGCCAATGGGGAAGATCTCGATGGGGGTGTCCGGGGAGATCTTTTGAGCCACTTCCCGGCTGCAGGCGGCGCAGAGGACGGGCAGGCCGCTTTTTTCGCCGACCCTGCGGGCGAAATCCCAGCCGCTGAGGACGTCCTCGGGTGTGGTCTCGCGGATAAAGTGGGAGTTGGAAATGAGGTCCGTCACCCTGAGGGAAGTCGTCCGCTCGATCTCCGCAATCTCAAAGAGGTTCTTGTCAACAGTGTCGGTACCGGGGCGGTTCTGATTTACGATGTAGAGCATGCGGTAGTCCTCGCCGTAGTGGCGGTGGAACTGGTTGAGGATCATGGCGCCGGTCGCGTTGCCGCCCGTGTCCATGATGACGCGGCAGCCCTTGTCCTCGACGGGGGCCAGGATGGCCGGGTCCAGGGTCTGAAGCTCGGAGCCGTTGCGGCCGTGGTAGGGGTCGGAGTAGACTCGGACGCCCTCCTGCTCCAGGACGTCGGTCAGCTCGCGGCTCCTGAAGTAGGGGTTCTCCACGTCCAGGTCACAGAGGGCCAGGGAGGTGTCCTTGAGGCGGCCTTCCTTGAGGAGGCCGGAGAGGGCGTAGGCGAGGGAGACGGAAAACTCAGTCTTGCCGCTCCCGAAATGCCCTGTGACGATGATGATCCGCGGGCCGGCGGCCATATTTTCGAGAAATGAAGACATACATATACCTCTTGACTGCCTGACGGAAAGCAGACCTGCTCCCGGAAAGAATGCCGGGCCAGGCCCCAGCGATGCAGCCTTCCGTCATTTTACACTAATGTTGATGGCGGCTTCTATTATGAAGCAGGACCGGCTGTCTTGTCAAGGCGCCCGGAAGGGGCGGGCATTGCGCATGGCGAAGAATGAGAGAAGGGGAGGAGGGCATGAGCGGAACGA
Source organism: uncultured Lachnospiraceae bacterium (assembly GCA_902766655.1). GTDB lineage: Bacteria > Bacillota > Clostridia > Lachnospirales > Lachnospiraceae > Chordicoccus. The sequence goes on from CACXEL010000245.1 coordinate 3,707, forward strand.
GAATACGGAGAGAGGGAGGGCATTTTCGACTGGCCGGCAACAGAGAACGCCGCAAAAAGGAGTTGACAGGGGGTTCATTTCCTGCTACAATCCGTTACAGCGTTAAAATTGCATAGAGAACTTCTCCCCCCACGGAGAAGATCAA